>DATKYL010000336.1:0-4027 GCA_035528515.1 Acidobacteriota bacterium
ATGCCTGGGCCAGCAAGGAATCGGTCTGCAGCACCGCATTGAGCACCAAAGCAGCGTGTACCCTGTCCCCGAGCGCCCAGAGTGCTTCGCCGAGAAGAACCTGGCCGGTCAGTATGTCGGGTCGGCTGACCACCAGGTCCTGCAGCGTGATCGCGGCGTCATCCCAGCGACCGGCATGCCCCTGCGCCAGCGCCAGATCGTACCAGATGCCGGGCCGCACGGAATCAGACGCCGCGGCGGCCTGTTCCAGCAGGCTCAAATGCCGTTTGGTGCGATGGTAATACCGCGCGCGCGTGGCGAACTGATGGTACTCCTCCACCGTGAACCGCCGCCCGTCCAGAGACGCCTGCCATTCCCTCTCGAGTTCGGCGAGCGTTCGGTCGTATCCCGCCCACAAGGCGCGTCCCAGCGACAGGTCGGTCGCCCGCCGGTAGCATTCCCGGAACGTATTCATACCCTGCGTGCGGATGAGCCAACCGACGAAGGAGGCGGCGTGATGGAAGGCGACGTCGGGGTCGTGCCGTTTGAAATCGCGCGTGAGAGCGAGCGAATCGAGGGGAATGGCATTCTCCGCGTCACGATCGGCGATCACGTCGTAGTCGGCAAAGATCATGTATCCTGATGCCCCGACGGCCAGCAGGTCGGGGGCGTACCCCCACCAGCGGTACAGACCCAAAAGCAGCAGCGCCTGCGCATCAAGGCCGGAGACGAGGTTGTCGTAGCGGGCCGCGATGCGGTTGCGGGCCGGGTCGACCGCGAAATCGAAGCGTGGATCGTACGGGAATTCCGGCGACGCGCCTTCGATCACGTACACCGACGCGCGTCCGGGCGTTGTCAACGCAAACGTATCCCGCATGGCGCCGAACTCGCCGTCGATAATCGAGTGCAACTGCGGGTAGTGGAAATAGGCGAGTGAGAAGGGGGTCGCGTAGTGGACATAGAATGCGCCGGATTGCCGCTGCCAGCTGTCCGCGTCGGAGAGGGGCGGTGCCATCCCGACGGCGACCTGGGTCGGCTGCGGTGTAATCAGTGCCCGGTAGGTCGATTTCCCCTTCCCCGCGATATCATCCACAATCAGCGGTGCGCCGAACTGGACCGCCGCCTCGTCGAATCGCGGTGCCGTGGCCGGACCGAAGGGATGCAGGCCGCATTGCAGCCGCACCTCGTCGGGAGGCTTGGGCGTCGCCGTCAGGAAAAGCACGAAGTTGCCGACGCGCAGAGTGGTTTCAAGATCGAAAGGAACGTCGGCGACCAGCGTGTCGATCACGGCCGTCTCGGGCGGGTCGGCGTGCAGGATCTCGGTCACTTCGATGCTGACACGTACACCTGGGATACTATCGACCGGCTGACACGGCGCCTCCCGGACGGCGACAAGTGCCGGGAGAAGCGTCATGAGAAGGACCCTCCCGGCCCTCCGCAATCGGTTCCGTCGCAACCGCGGTTGCGTCTTCTCGGCTATCACGTTCGGTTTATCCATGGTCGTTCGATGCGTTGTTCCCGTCGCCTCATGTCGCGGCCAGTTCGCGCAGCAGTCCCAGATTTCGCTGATCGTTCTCCCCCGCCTCGTCCTTCGGTGTCTCGAGGATCTTGGGGATCCGGATAAGCTTCGGGTCGCGCATGAGGAACCCGAACGCCGCTTCCCCGATGAAGCCTTGTCCCAGATGATCGTGGCGGTCTTTGTGCGTATCGAAGTCGTACTTGGAATCATTGCAGTGGATCGCTTTCAGACGGTTCAGGCCGAGGACTTCATCGAAACGCGCCATCGTCTTCTTATACGTCTCGGCGGTGCGGATGTCATAGCCGGCGGCGAAGACGTGGCAGGTGTCGAGGCACACGGCGGCGCGTTCGGCGGCATTGAGCGCGTCGAGGATCGCCCGCAGCTCTTCGAAAGTCGAGCCGATGTGCGTGCCGGCCCCGGCGGTCGTTTCGAGAAGGAGCATGGGCGCCGCCTCCGGCGTCTCATGGAAGACCCAATCCATCGCCCGGGCGATGCGCGCGATCCCGGCGTCGACACCGCTTCCCTTGTGCGCTCCGGGGTGGAAAACGAGATACTCGATGCCGAGCCGGTCGCAACGTTGGTATTCCTCAAGCAGCGCCGCGCGCGACTGTTGGTAGAGCGCGTCGTCGGGTGAGGCGATGTTGATCAGGTACGATGAATGGGCCAGGGCGGGACCGATCGCGGTGCGCCGGCGCTCCGCGCGGAAACGCTCAACCTCTTCATCGGTCAGGGGCTTGGCGCGCCACTGGTTCGACGATTTCACGAAGAGCTGGACACAGGCACAGCCCGCCTCCTCCGCGTGCAGGATGGCATTGAACGTGCCGCCCGCAATCGACATGTGCGCGCCGATCAGCGGCCCTTTCGTCTTTTTCTGTGGCATGCTCCTCTGTGCCGCTGGTTGATTCATGCCGCGGCCTCCGATTCTAATAGAGTCGCGCCCGCTTGGAAAGATACGAGAAAAGCGCGTAGTCGTACGGTATCGACGTGTCCATGGGGACGTAGTCGATGAACGCCGAACGGCATTCGCGGCGGAAACGGTCGATATGAGCGCTCATCGTCCTTTGGTACTCCGAGCGAATCTGCCACGGCAAGGTTGAGATCTCCTCGCCGGTCTCCAGATCCTTGAAGATCGCCTCCACCGGAAACGTGAAGTCGCGCTCGACCGGATCGAGGATGTGGAACACGAGGACTTCGTGTTTGCGGTGGCGGAAGTGTTTCAGCCCCGCCAGCACACGTGTCGGATCGTCGAACAAATCCGACAGGACAATGATCAAGCCGCGGCGTTTGATCCGCTCGGCCATTTCATGCAAGGCCACCCCGGCGTCGGTCGCGGCCGACGGCTCCACCCCGGACAGTGTTGACAGGAGCGCGTGCAGATGCACCGAGGCCGACTTGGGCGGGATGTACGTGTGCACGCGCTCGTCGAAGGCCACCAGCCCGACCGCGTCGCGCTGTTTGAGCATGAGGAACACCAGCGCCGCCGCCAGTTGGGATGCGTACGCGAACTTCGTGATTTTGCCGGAGGTGTAACTCATCGATTTCGAGGCATCCAGCAGAATGTACGCTTTGAGGTTGGTCTCCTCCTCGAACTCCTTGACGAAGTACCGATCCGACTTGGCATAAACCTTCCAGTCGATGCTGCGGATCGGATCACCCGGCATGTACTGCCGGTGCTCGGCGAACTCGACCGAGAATCCATGGTAGGGCGACTTGTGCAGACCGGTGATGAACCCCTCGACCACCAGGCGCGCCTTCATCTCCATCGACTTCAGCCGGGAGACGACTTCGGGGTTCAGATACTGGCGGTAATCGGCGGCAGGCATGGGTTCGGTATCCGGTGCGGTTCCCCGCTCTCATCGATGGTCGTCGGCGGGCGGGTATCCCGCATCACGGGTCTGAAGACCCGTGATGCGGCGCGTTGTGCAAACGACGGGCTGTCTTACTCCTTCGCCTTCACGTCGGCCAGGAGCTTTTCCACAATGTCGAGCGTGCTGATCCCATCGGCTTCGGCATTAAACGAGGTGACAATCCGGTGCCGGAAGACCGGCCGGGCCACCGCGCGGACGTCCTCGATCGACGGCGTCGGACGGCCGTCGAGAATGGCGCGGCACTTGGAGCCCAGGATCAGATACTGCCCCGCGCGCGGTCCGGCGCCCCACGACACCCAATCCTTGATGTAAGGGAGGGGCGAATTCTCGTTTGGACGGGTCGCCCGGGCCAGACCGACGGCGTAGGAGATCACATGTTCGGCGACCGGCACCCGCCGCACCAGTTGCTGCAGTGCCTTGATCCCGGCGGCATCCATCACGGTTTTCAGGTCCGCGGTCGCCGCGGAGGTGGTGGTCCGGACGATCGTGTTCTCCTCGGCCTCGTCGGGGTAGTCAACGAAGATGTTGAACATGAACCGGTCGAGCTGAGCCTCCGGGAGAGGGTAGGTGCCCTCCTGCTCGATCGGGTTCTGAGTGGCCAGAACGAAGAACGGTTCGTCGAGGTGGAAGGTCTCGCCGCCCGCGGTCACCTCGTGTTCCT
>DATKYL010000337.1:0-4218 GCA_035528515.1 Acidobacteriota bacterium
GTCCTACCCTGCAGCCCTTCCTCTAGTGCCGCCATGTTCGGGAACTGCCGCACAAGTTCCATCATTGCCTTCGTATTCTCCTCCGTCGCCGCCGGCCCCATCGCATCGCGCACGACTTTTTCCAGATTAAGGGTGCTTCCCTCAGTCGCCACGGCCTCGCGGCGAGCTTCCGTCTTGATCTCTTTTCGCTGTTCCGCTTCCCTTTGAATGCTCTTCTCAATGACCTCCCCATGACGATTCAGCGCGCTCTCAATGCGCCGCTCCCGACTGTCCGCCCCCATCCCCGGTTCCAACTTGACTCGATCGGTTTGAATCAGCCACGCTATCTTCTCGAGGTCACCGGTATCGCGTTGTGCCCCAGCCAGTGCCACGGCTCTTAGAATGGCTTGCTCGTCAAGGTGTGGCGATCTTTCCCCCACCCGTCCAGCGCGCTGCGCCGCCGCCTTGGCTTCCTCAGCCGTTGCGTACCCGCCCTCCCTGCGCGTATCCGCGATGTCCTCGAGCGTCTGTGCCCGCGTCTGCTCGGCCTTTCGGAGTTCATTCAACGCGTCGATTTGATCCTGGATCGCCTTCGTCGCCCGTTCCGCCTCTTCTCTCATGGAGCCGAAAGCGTGCACGATCGCGTAGATCCCTAGCAGCACCGCCCCGCTGGCTCCGATCAGCTTCAATGCCGCCGCGTTGGCCTTGACCGCCGCCGTCAGCGAGCCGAAGACTTCTGTTAGGTTAATGTTTGTGGAGGCCAGGTCCCCGGCGATCTTCCCGCCCTTGAGCAGTGCGTCCGCCATCCCCCCCAGCATCGGATTGATTCGGGTGAGCACCCCGATAACGTCGGATTCCGACGCGCTCAGTTTCTTTTGGGCGTCGCTCGCCGCCGCCGCCGCCTGCCCCGTAGTAGCGGTTTCCTTGGCTACCGTCTCTTGTGCACCGGCAACCTTCGCCAGGTCTTCCGCCGCCTGGCCGGCCCCAACGACCTTGACCGTCGAGGTTAAATCTTGATGTCGTTCACCTGGCACAGTCGCTGCGCTCCATCATCGAATGGCGGATTCCCACTACGCAATCGCGAACAGCTTGTTCGCCCCGGTCAGATCGTAGTTGACGTCCGGATCGCCCCGCTTGGTCCAGCCCGCCACTCCGGTCATGGTCCAGTCCGTGTAGTCCGGCCCGTGAGCCTCCTCCGATCCCAACCATTGCAGGTTGTTGATCGTCAGGGTCTTGTCCGCCGCCCCTCCGCGTCCCAGCAATTGCACGGTCAGCACCCCCGCCTCCGCCGCAACCAATGCCGCCGCGATGTCACTCGGGCTCACCGCCAGCGCGTCGCGGTGCACCAGGGTCACTTGCAGCGGGCCCCACGGGGCCAGGTCCACCGCGGTTTCCCCGATGTCCGTATCGCCGAACGCGCTTTTCACTTCCGCGCTGCAGGACAGGTTGATCGACTCGGTATGCACCGGCGTGATCGCCTCGCCCCCCACCGGCGTGAACGAGGCGGTGTGCGGGCGATACAGTGGTGCCGGCGAGGTTTTCGACGGGGCCGACGCACCCGCGGTAACCCCAATCACGTCCGCCAGGGTCTTGGCACCCGTGGTAAACCGGATCCGCCCGTTGCAGCCCAGGACCGCGTCGGCCACCTTACTGAGGGCCAGGTTCATCCCCGACCATACGATCACGCCCGAGGCCGCCGCGATCGTGTAGGTTTTGTACGTCGCGGCCCCCGATTCTTTGCCATAGAACGTGGTAGCGCCCGGGGTGGAGGCCAGTATCGAGTTTGCCTTGACCACGTCGGTGCATTGCATGGCCGCGTCGATCCGCATTCCCGCCCGATCGACGTCCTCGATCCCGAACGCCCCGTCCTGCCCACTGGCCACCACGTGCTGAAATTTCGCCGCCAGCCTCAGCAAGGAGAGCCCACCGATGGCGATGGTATTAGTCGTCAGTGCCTGCGCCTGAAACACCCGATTATTTGCCATGATTCACTCCATTCCACGTTCCGAGCCGCGCCCGTCAGGAACCGGGCAGCTCGCATTTTGCATTCTTCACGCCGCTGCGATCGTTTCTCTCACAATCAGTTCCGCCCGCATCACGAACATGTCCGTGCGCTGAAACACCACCCGCACTCCCCGAAACGTCGTCTGGTCGGTATAGAAACCATTCGCCCCCAGATCCGGCGACTTGTCGTGCAGCGCGTTGCGCAGCAGGTCGCGGATCCCGTTGGTGCCATAGGTTGTCGTTGCCCCGACGGTTTCTCCCATCCGGGCCACCCCCGGCCGCGCGTTTTGCACGAGAACGTAAATTCCGTAGATCGGTTCGTAGGCCTGCGCGCCCTCTTCCAGCGGAATCGGCCGATCGCCCTCGAACATCACCACCACGAACGGACTGCCTTTCCCGGCCATCATTTCCGCGATCAGTTTCTCACCCATTTTCTCCGTCGAGCCGGCGAAGGCCTCGACGTTCCGATCCGCGAACGGGGCGAGTGCCTCGATCTGCGTAACGATCCACGCCTCGACCTGCGATGCCAGCGATCCGTCATGCGCCATAGTCACTTCGCTCCAATGCTGCCTTCCGAACCGCGCCCGTGAGGAAGCGGCCGTTTGCGTCTACATCTTCAGACCGTCCGCCGTCGGTTCGACCGCCGGCGACTCCGGGTTGTAGCCTTCCTGATAGCAGGACACTCCGTCGTTGATCGCCTTAAGGTCCATCCCCAGCCACATGATCGTCTCTTGGATCTTCGTAATCGCCAGGTTTCGTTCCCGGCTCTGGCGCTTGCTGCCCTTGATTCCCTGGAGCAGCCCGTCCAGACATTTGCGCCACTCCTTGGTCTCGTGAATGTCCACCGCTCTGTGCCATTCTGTGGGCTGTCCAGTCGCTTCATCCGTGGTGCTCATAGTCGCTTCGCTCCAATGCAGAATGTCGAATTCAGAATTCCGAATTCGCTATTCGCCATTCATCCACGTGTGCCACATCCCTGCGATCGCCGCGACGTCCTCGTCATCGATATACAGATACGGTCGCGGTTCCTGGCTGACCCAGTAGGCCAGTGCATACAGCGGCCCCGTCGGCCATCCGCTCAGCGTCCCTTTGTCCCTCCGTCCCTTCGTCCCTCCGTCCCTTTCCTCTTGGGGGTTGATCAGCAGTCCGAACACGTTCGGCTTGCTGCCGGTGTACGGAATGAACTGCAGCGCTTCTCGGTTCGGATCGATGTCCAGCGGCCCGAGTTTCTGGCGTTGCAGTCGCGGGTCCAGTGGTATGGCCAGCGCCCTGGCGTTTACCGGCTCGATGATCCCACCGAACTGCACCTGTGCGGCGTAGACCAGGTTCGAGCCGGAGGTCACGTAGTTGTCGCCCACCTCGAACGTGGTCAGCGACGCCCCCAGGTTCCCGGTCTGGATCGCGTCGTCGCCCTGGCTCAGCACATTTTCCAATCGCTGCACCGCCTGGCTGAGCTGGTAGTGGCCTACCAGCTCCATGAACGGCCGCGTATTTCGAAGCCGGTTCGATGTCCGTTCGAACAGCTCGCGATCCCCCGTCGTCTGGACTGTAACCGTAAGCGCATACACCCATCGTCAATCCGCAATCCGCAATCACAATTCTCTCGTCGTCGCCGCGTTCTGATCGTCCGATCCCCACTCGAATTCCGCCCCACCCATCCCCACGTCCGGGAGGCCAACTTCGCCTTTAGCGAGCAGCTTGAGCCACTCGAGTGCCTCCGTATTGGCCTCTTTCCAATCATCGGGTACCGGCGGCCGGCGGGCGGCCAGATGGTAGACGGTCATGTCCAGAACGAGCCCTTGGAGCATCGCAAAGGTCGCGGGGTACACCGCCTCGGTAATCACCTCCGATGTCCGGGTCCGCACCGCCGCGTTGATCCGCCCTTCGACACGGGTGATAGCGGCGTCGATCATCGCGGTATCGACGGATGTCCCGCTATCCGTGGTCAGTTGCACGGCCCGGTCCTGCCCGAGCCGTGCCACGATCATTGCACTGGTCACGTAGGCCATGGTTCAGCTCGCGCCGTTACGTTGTGATCTGGCGCAGGCGAACGATCTCATCGCCCGCTTCCCGCAGCACGCTCATCAGCGGGGTATCCGCCGACAGCTCGAGCAATCGATACAGTCGGGTCAGCGAATCCTCGACCTTGGGTTTGTGCTGCGGACCATGGCCGCCCGCTATCTTCGGCAGCGGATCCCTGATCGTCTCAGTCTCCGGCGTTTCCGGCTTCGTGTC
>DATKYL010000338.1:0-3629 GCA_035528515.1 Acidobacteriota bacterium
TTGCAGCCTCCTCCTTGGTCTTGGGCTGACGATCCGACTGGGTCATCACGCCCGACTGAGTTCCATCAGGGACGGTTGCCACGTCTTTCTTTCCGTTGGAGGCTTGACCGAACCGCTTGGCCGTCTGCTTCATCGCATCGCCGAAGTCCATCTTGGACCCCTGGACCAGTCCCATCACGGTGGCTTGCACCATCACGTCGGACGGGTCGAGTTTGTGCGTTGCGCAGGCGTCTTTCCATTGCTGTTCGGTTGATTTCTGGATCGCTGCCTTGCTGCCGACGAGAAGCGTTTTGGCCGTGTCGAGGTCCATTCCCAGCTTGCTCTCGATCAGGCGCTGCGCGCCCTCTTGAACGTACCAGTCGATGATCTCGCGCTGGTCGGTGAGCTCCGCCGGCGGTTCGGGGAGCTTCCCCTTCGCCGTGGGCTCGTCCTTGGGTGCCAGTTTGGCCTCCAGGGCCGCCATGCGCTCCTCGAATGCCTGCTTCTCTTGCCGCAGCGTGTTGCGCTCTCCGATCACCTCGTCCAGTCGCGACTTGGGGATCATGTGGGGCTTATCGGTGGAGTTAACGTCTTCCGTGGACGAAGCCCCGGTCACCTCGGTCGCGTCGGTCGCAGTCGTGGTTTCCGTCTCTGTTACTGCGGCTGACGATTCCGCCTGGGTGCTTTCCGTCTCGGCCATTTCCACCTCTCGCCTTTTCGTGGCGAACGCTTACCCGCCCAACGGTTCCACACGAGCCCGGACAGGGATAGGCTCGGGCGGCTGCGATAGCCCGTCTTCTTCTTCCTCCGGGGCCTTGGAAGACTCCAGAAGCTCCGACAGGTAACGCAGCATCAAGGCCAATGATACACGAGGATCGGGTGGGGCCTGTGGCCGCCCGAACAGTTCGGACAGGTCAAGGGTTGGCATCGGCCCTCCCGTTGGCGCCCTTGCGGGGCGGCTTCTGGGTCTTTTTAGGCTGGAGCTTCTCCAACTCCTCGGCCTGCTCGCGAACGATCGACTCCATCCGGCGCATGTCGATCTGGTGGCGCACTTCCTGCTGCCCCAGCATCTGGACGAAGTCCTGGTAGTTCAGCGGGCGCGATTGTTCGGTCATGTGAACTCCGGGTCGTCGAAGACGAACGCCATGTCGTGGGCGTCGCGGTCTCCGATCTCCAGTTCGCGCTTGAGCCATTGAACGACGTGCTGCTTGATGATGGCCTCGCCCTCGGGGACGGTGGAGGCTGTCTCGCCCCACTTGTCGAGGAGTCGTTGGGCCACGGCGTTGCTGCCTGTGATCGTGATGGTTGCCACTAGTTTGCCTCCAGCATGAGTTCAAACATGCACGACACTTCCGCTCCGCCAACCGGACCCTTGGCCTCAACCCAGACGTCGCTCTCGTGGTCGATCACCAAGCCGGGACCGGGTGGGCGATAGTCCAGCGCACCAACGACGCCATCGAAGTATAGTTTGATCCTGCGTCCGTTCATCGGGGCCGACGTGTCGTTGAACTGATTGCGAACGAATAGTCTGAAGTCGGTTGCCTTGTTCGCGTCTGCGGTGAGAAACAGTTGGGTCATGTAGCCCGTGAATCCAGTGGGGATGGTGTACCCGCCGAACTGTGACTGCCCCTCGCCTGCGGTGATCTGGATGAGGTCAGTGCCACCCGCGCTGTTCTCAATAACGATGTTGCCCGTGTTCGCCACGTCGTAGGTGCCAACCTGCGAGACCCATGCCCGGTGGACCCTGAAGAACGTAATGGTTGTGGCGGAACTAGCCAGCGTTCCATCGGCGTTCATGGTGATGGCCTCTTGGACCTCATTGAGACTCTCGTCGATTCCCTGAACGATGACCTCTCGTGCTCCAGCACCACCCGATGCGTCTGCCGCGTTTCCTCCAGCCTTCACCCTCACGGTAGTCACAGCAGACAAGGGCCACGCCGTGAACCCGAGTTGGTTCACAAAGGCCCATGTTCCGTTGGGCACCGAATCGTTGCGCCCGAACTTGTGGATCAGGGTGGTGTTAGGAACCTGAGAGCGCTGAATATTGACAAAGTAGTCCTGTGAACTAATGAACGTCATCAGACCACCTGCCAGTCGGAAGTGCCGTCACTGACGAACTCGGCAGAGTTGCCGTCCGTGATGGTTGCGTCAGCAGCGACCTCGTTGATGGTGTCTCCGCCGGTCCTCGCTACCGTCACGGCATTGCCGCTCGTGCCGGTGTTCTTTACGAAGTATGCCCTCTGTGCAGTGGAGGCTGCTGGTAGAGTTATGGTGATTGCTCCGCCGTCTGTGTCTGCGAGCAGAACCCTGTCGTCGGCCAAGGTGTACGCACCGGTCTTGGTAGACACAGCATAGTTCATCGCCTGCACCACGCCGTCCGCGAAGCGCATACACTCGTTGCCCGCCACGCGAACGTCGAGCATCGAGTCGGCACTGACGTAGGTCATGTAGGCGTCGCCCTGGACGGATGGGGACACTGCCGAATCATTGAACGACACCAAGTAGTCAGGCTCGGTGCCGAAGCCGCGAATGTTCGTCCCGCCGTCCCCCGTGTCGTTGGCCCAGACGTTGAACACGGGAGCGGATACGCTTGTCTCTTCAACGGAAAACAGTCTGTACCCTAATGGAACCGTGATGGCCGATCTGGGGAAGAGGCGGCACATGGCCTGATGGTCGAATCCAACCTGCGCCCTGATCTCCAGTTTCATGTTCTCACCGGACTGTGTTTCCAGGGTGTTCTTGATTTGTAGTCCATCGTTGAGCGTTGCCATTGCTTCGACGCCGCCGGACATGAAGGCTATGATGTTCGATGCCCGAAGTTCCATACCTGAAAACTTGTCTACGTTGCCGATTTCAACCCACCCTATCCAAGAGCGATCAGTGGAAGAATGCGCCGTAGTGTCTCTGTGCAGCACAAATCCAGGACCGTTGGCTGTCGTATGCTCCATGCGGCAATTGGCTCGCATGTCGGCAACCGTCACGTCTGCCGATGCTGCGTTGGTGTGAACCCATCGTTCCAAGACCGGAGGCGTGGTCAATACCTGCGCTCCGAAATCAGCCTCGATGGCCCAGCGAGTCAGAATCCCAACCTCGCCTGAGCCATCTGGAATGTCGCTTCGGATGACGTTGAACGTCTCATCGTGAAAGATGTGCAGGTCGGTGCCTGTTCCCCAGATTGCCTCGGTGTTATCCGGGAACGTGACGTTGCCATCGAACTGCACCGTCGAGTCAAACTCATGCGTCCCCGACCAGACCATGTTGGAAGTCGTGTGCGCGAACGGGTCCGCGTCAGCCACCGGGCCGAAGTACAACTCGCCGTCCTTGTTCAGGATCATCAGCGTCGTGCCAGCAGCGCCCAGCTCACCGCTGCTCCATCTCGTGTGATGGTTCAGTTGTGTTGGGCCTGCCACGCCTGAATACTGGAACTGGAACGCTGGTGCTACCCCGCCGCCCGGGGTGTCCACGTCCGAGTGGAACTTCATCGACTGCTCGGAGCCGGGAACGTCCACGCCCTGAATGGTGCCATCGGCAGCGTAGATCTTCAGGTGCGGGCCCACCGTCAAGTCATCGACCACGTTGAGAGATGACCCGTCCGCGTTCCACACCTCGCTCGCGCCCACGAAGCAGTCCAGCGTGGACACCGCGTCCCA
>DATKYL010000339.1:0-12952 GCA_035528515.1 Acidobacteriota bacterium
ACTCGTCGTACTCCTCGAAAAGCGGCATCCGCCACGCCTTCTCCCCCGTTGCCGCCGACGCCTTCTCAACCTGGCGCCACAGAGCGTCGTGGTCGGTGAAGACGCCGCAACTGACGTCACCCAGCGCCACCGCCATCGCACCGGTGAGGGTGGCGCAGTCGACCACGAGTTGCGGTTTATACTGCTGCGCGTAGGTGAGGGCGTCGGCGAGGATCAACCGTCCCTCGGCGTCGGTGGAGATGATTTCGATCGTCTGTCCCGAGAGGGTCCGGATCACGTCGCCGGGGCGATAGGCGGTCGACGAGGGGAGGTTTTCCACCAGCGGCATGAGCGCTACCAGGTTGTGCGGCAGTTTCAGCTTGGCGGCAGCGCAGATCGTGGACAGCATCACCGCCGAGCCCATCATGTCGCCGCGCATTTCCCACATATCCAGCGCCGGCTTGAGGGTGATTCCGCCCGAGTCGAAGGTGACGCCCTTGCCGACGAGCACGATGTCGGTCTGCTTCGGGTTCCGTTTGCGTCCGGTGTATGTCGCGATGAGAAAGCGCGGCTTGCGCGACGAGCCGGCGCCGACCGCCATCACCGCGCCCAGCTTCGCGCGTTCAATCTCAGGCGGTGTGAGGACCTGCAGTTTCACCCCCGCTTCCTTGCACCAGCCGCGCGCGATTTCGGCGTAGCTTTCCGGAAACAGGTCGTTCCCCGGCGTGTTGACCAGATCGCGCACCCGGGTGGTGGCCTCGGCCAGAACCCTGCCTTCATCGAGGCCGCGATCCGCGCCGCGACGTCTCCGCGCGTCCGGCTCCCAGAGCGTGAGCGAGGCGACGGGCGCGGGCCGTTTTGCGGTGTCGGTCCGATACGTATTGAACTGGTAGTTGGCCAGGATCGCCCCGACCGCCGTCGCCTCGGCGGCGGCGCGTGCGTCGCGCCCGCCGGGAAGCGGTGCCGCGACATCCTTGATCTTCGCGGTGACGGCCGCCTGGATAAGATGGCCGTAGACCTGCCGTGTGGTTTCGAGGTCGGGCCTCTTGCCGGCGCCGACCAGGATCGCCGTGCCCGCCGGGCTGCGCACCACGGCGGTCTGGCCGAGTTTCCCCGCGAAAGCATCGGAGGCGAGCCCTGCCGCCAGACATGACCTCAGAGGCTCGGGCAGACTCCCCGTCCAGCGCGGGAGCTTCGGTCCACGTTCACTTTCTCCGACGGGAATTGCCAGCGCCGCCTCCGTTAAGAGATCCTCGGGCGCGCGACCGGTACATTGAATCTGGATCATCTTAGCTGCCTCGCTTTCCAACTACCGGATCTATTCGTTTGCCTATTGATCAACCGTGATCGCCTGCGCTTCCCGGCCGGGATGGAACGGGCCGCAGCAGCGCAAACCAACTTCCCAGACCGTAGACCACATGATGAACAAAGAACAGGAACGGGAGTACAGGAATCCCCCACCACGCGCGATGTTGTGCCGCTATCGTTACCGCCGATCCCACCGCCAGCACGCCGTAGATACCGGCCAGAACGGCGAGCGCGAAGAGGGCACCCGTCGACCACAATGAGCCGACGGCGAGCACCACCCCGAGACCGACCATCGCCATCGGCGCGAAATGCCACCAGGACAACCCGCCGCGTCGGAGCCGTTGGCCCCAGATGTTCCAGGCACCGTTCCAGAACGCCCGCCGCCGGATCCCGCCAAAGCTCCCCGGCGCGAGGTAGATCGCTTCGGTGTCGACCCGCCGGAACCGAACCCCGTCCTGCTTCAGACGCACGATCAAATCGATATCCTGGTTGCGATGAAACCGCTCGTCGAGCCCCCCGACCTTGAGCAGATGCTCGCGGTCCCAGACGGTGTAGGTGACCGTCCGGGTCCAGCCTTCGTCTTCGCCAAACCGCAACGGCGCGGTCCCGGTCCCGAAGCGCGACGCCAACAGCATCGCGTTGAGACGGCCGACCACCCCGTAGCCTCGTACCGCGAGGCGTCCACCGACCACCTGCAGCGGCTGCTCGGAGAAAGCGGTCGCGATCTTCCGGATATAGTCGGGCGCCAGGACGCAATGCCCGGAAATCCAGAGGACAGCGTCGGCGGTCGTGGATTTCAACGCCAGATTAACGCCGGCCGCGGTGGTGCGTTTAGGATTGTCCAGAACGCGGATCGGAATGGTCCCATCGTCCGCCGCGACGACGACCGCACGCCACCCGTCTTGCGAACCGCCGTCGACGATTACGATCTCGAGCTGTTCGTTGGGATAATCCTGCGCCTTGAGCGCCCTCAGCGTCGGTCCCAGCGACTCCGCTTCGTTGAGAATGGGTACCACAACGGCGATCCGCGGGCACGGCCCGCTCACGGCGTCGCTCCGACTGGCATTGATGTCGGTCACCGGTTCCGTCATGATGCACGCGGAGTCTGTTGATCGAGCAGAAGATCGATCCGCGTTCGTCCCGTTCATATACCATGACACCGTTGATCATTCAACCCATTTCGAAGAACGGATCGTGGTCAGCGCGGGGTGTGAGATCGGCGCGGGAGGGCGGGAAGGACGCCGATCGGCGGTTGGAGAGGATGTCCCGCATGGTCGTCCCGGGTTCGGGGAACGCGGGTCACCAGCGCGCACCAGGTGCCGAGTCCGTACACGACATGATGCGCCAGGAAAGCGAACGGCAACGCGACCACCGCCCAGACCGTGCGCGTCAGGAGTGTGCTTTGAACGGCGTGGGCGACGGCCAGCACGAGATACAGCCCTGCCAAAATCGACAGTAGCGCGAGAGCAGGAGCCGAGATGAGCGAAAATGCGGCCAGCGTGGCCCCGCCGCCGACCATCGCCATTGGGGCAAAGTGCCACCACGAGAGGCCGCCGCGACGGATCCGCTGGCCCCAGATGTTCCAGCGGCCGTTGTTGAACGCCCGCAGCCACAACCCGGCCACCGTCGCCGGCGCCAGATAGGTTGCCACCGCATCGACCCGCCGGAAACCGACCCCGATTTGCCGCAGGCGATGCCAGAGATCAGTATCCTGGTTGCGCACCAGCCGTTCATCCAAGCCGCCAACTGCGATGAGGCAGCGTCGGTCGTAGAGGGCAAAGGTCACGCTCTCGGTCGGCCCCGGTTTCTCCTCAAAGCGCAACGGCGCCATACCGGTGCCGAAGCGCGACGAAAGCACCATCGCATTCAGCCGGCCCTCCGGGCCGTGGCCCTCCACCGCGAGTCGGCCTCCGATCACCTGGCCGGGATGCTTCTCATACGCTGCCACCACCGCCGTGACGTAGTTCGGCGCAAGCGGGCTGTGGCCGGACAGCCAGAGGATGGCGTCCGCGTCGGTCGATGCCAGTGCGAGATTGATCGCGGCCGCCGTCGTGCGTCGCGGGTTGTGCAGCGTGCGGATGCGGACGGGACAGGCCGCCGGTGCCGGCAGACAGGCCTCCCAGTCGTCATCCGAGCCGCCGTCGATGACCAGGATCTCGAGGAGGCCGAACGGGTAGTCCTGGCTTAGCAGGGAATCCAGTGTCTGCCGCAGTGTACCCGCTTCATTGAGAATCGGGATCACCACGGCGACTCGGGTCCGTTCCCGCGTGGGTCGGGCCAGTCGCAGAGACAGCGTCAGCTGCTCACACGTGCTCTGGTCGGGAATGGAAGCCCCCTAGGCTCACACGCCTTCATCGAAGTACCCCCGACAGGAATTGAACCTGTATTACCGGCTCCGGAGGCCGGTGCGTTATCCTTTACACCACGGGGGCGCCGGCAGCAGGACCGGCCAGGTGAAGCGCGGTCCGGCTGCACCTCCAAATACGTTCCGGTCTGCCGGTTCAGCAACCCCTTTTTCCGACCGCCGGCGATAGAGATCCTTCACGCGATTTCGATTGACCTCCGCGGTCGTGCCCGATAGACTGCCTGCGCCGACCCGGGAGGTTGACGATGTGGGTTATCCGCACGATACTGATCCTCATCATTGTCGCAATCGTGGTGGGGATATCGATCTACAATGCGAATGAACGGGTCACGATCGACCTGATCCGTCGGAGTTATGTCGATGTACGGCTCGTGGTCGTCCTCTACTGGGCTTTCCTGGCCGGTATGGCGGTGGCGACGACGCTGGGGATGACCTATGTGGTCAAGCTGCACGCCGATCTGCGGGCGCAACGCCGCGGCCGCAAGCGGCTCGAAGTGGAGATCAGCTCCTTGCGCAACCGTACGATCGACGAATTGGACCGATTGGAGCCGTAGAACCCCGGCAGGGTGGGTGTCGCGATGGATTTCACCGGATTTGGCTGGATCGTTTTCTGGGTCTTTGCGGTCGGCGCAGCGGCCGCGGCCTTCACCTGGACGCGGGCCATGAAGAAACGCTCGGGCCGGGGGCCGCGTCTCTATATGGAGGGGTTGCGCGCCTTGGTCGAGGGCGACGACCACGTCGCGTTCGAGCGGCTCAAGGCCACGATCAACGAGGACTCGGACAATATCGACGCCTACATCAAGCTCGGCGATCTGTTGCGTCGCCGCGGCCGTCTTGACAGCGCAACACGGATTCACGAGGACCTGACTCTGCGTCTCGGCCTCCCCCCTGCCGATGTGATCGCGATCCAGAAATCGCTGGCGCTCGACCATATCGCCGCCGGGAACGTGAATGAGGCGGAAAGCTCATTGCGCAAGATTCTCGAACTCGACAAGCACAGCGCCTGGGCGCATGACCAGTTGGTGACGGTTTTTCTCAAGGCGGGGAAATTCGAGGAGGCCTTCGAGGCGCGTCGCAGCGGCGCGCGCCGTGCCAATGAGAAGCCGGGACAGGCGCTCGCGCTCTACAAGACTCTCGCCGGACACAAGCTCGCCACCGAGGGGAAAGGCCACGATGCGCGCCTTTTCTACAAGGAGGCGCTCAACCACGACGAGGATTGCCTCCCGGCGATGCTCTACATCGGCGATGCGTACCAGCAGGACGGACGGCTCGACGATGCGGTCGAATGGTGGACACGTTTCGCCAACGCCAATCCGAAAACCGCATACATTGTCTTCGATCGTCTCGAACGCGGTTACTTCGAACTCGGCCAGTACGGCGGGATCACGCGTTTCTACGAGCGTATTCTCGATGCCGACCCCGCTAACACCGATGCGTTGATCGCGCTCGCCGATCTGTCAGTTAAAAAGGGCGACCACGACGAGGCGGTGCGGCAGTGCCGTCAGGCGCTCGACAACGACCCCGACAACATCCCCGCGCGCGCGGGCCTGATCCGGTCGTTCGTGCAGCACAAGGATCTCAAGCAGGCATCGGTCGAGATCGATGCGATGCTCGAAAGCGCCCATTTCCACCCGACCGGATATGTCTGCACCCAATGCGGCCACACCGAACCCGAACCGGCCTGGTACTGCCCCAAGTGCAAGGCGGTGGGGTCGTTTGGGGTGTAGGGACTGTACTCATCGTCGAGCCGGTTGCCACAACGCCCGCCCCCTAAAAGAACGTGGGTGCTCTATCCCGCTACGCGGGACAAGCACCCACTCTAGAGCTTGGGAATCTACGTCTACTGGTCGATCGGGTCCCCGTCCTCGGGCAGCGTCGTCGGCTGTGTCTTCGACGGGCGGCGCGGGACGGTTATCTCGGGAGCGACCGACCCGGCGGGCCATGATCCGACGATGAGGAGCGTCGCGACGTACTCGTCGTCGGGAATCTGCCTCGTGCTGACCGGGTACGGGTCGAGGCTCACCAGTTGGAACGTATACCCCAGGGTGTCCACCACGGGGCCGACGTCCCAAGGGACGTTGTCGTGGTTCGCCAGTACGATCAGGTGCGTGTCGGCCGGGAGGGCCACCAGCTGCAACTGGATGATCGCAATCCCCTCCCAGACACAGATCACATCCGACGGACACCGTGAATCCTGGAGGACCGCATCGAAGGTGACCTCGAGGACCTCCGGCTCCACCACGACCGTTTCACCGTACGACAGGACGACCGTGTCCGCGACGGTGGCGGTGAGAACTGGTGTCTCGGAGGATTCGTTCCCTGAGCTGACGGATTGATCCTGCCCGCATGAGGCGATCAGGGCGGCGACGCCCAGCAGGCAGACGGCGGTCTTGGTTCTGGACATGACAAATACCCCTCCACTGGCAAGATCGGGGCGAGGACCGGGGTGTCAAGCGGTTTCGGGTCGGCGTCGCATCGTGGGTGCTCGCCGCGGGCGAGCACCCACTCAACGTTGGGGTTCTCTTTTCAAGAGGTATTGAGTCTGGTCTGCCGACCCCCCTCTCTACTCTACTTACATTCTACGCGGCAGATTATTCCCGAGTTTCGGAAAACAGTCGGGCCGATCCTGTTCGTCGTGTCACAAACACATCTGTCACAGGCGCGTCCGGGACGGAAACCGCTCACCGACTCTCATTTCCGGCAGAAGCGCCTGTCGAAGTCCGCAATCGGGATCTTCACCATCGTGGGGCGGCCGTGGGGGCACGAGAACGGGTTTTCGGTGTGCATCAGGCCGGAAAAGAGCGCCTGCATCTCCGCGGGTTTGAGACGGTCCCCGGCCATCACCGATGAGCGGCAGGCGGTCGACATTGCCGCGGCCTTGCGGAGATCCTCCCCTGCTTTGCGGGCGATCTCGATGTCCTCCACGACCCGGCGGAAGAGCGTGACCGGGTTTTTCACCCGCAGGCCAACCGGCACACCTTCAAGCAGCACCGTGCGGGCGCCGAACTCCCGTACCTGAAAACCGAGCGCGACCAGCAATTCCTGCGACTCTTCAAACACCGGCCAGACCTGCGGTTCGAGTTCGATCGATTCAGGGAAAAGCAACTGCTGCGAGTCGGCGCTGCGTTCGTCCATGCGCTTGAGCAGTGCTTCGTACTGTATACGTTCGTGGGCGGTGTGCTGGTCGATGATCCACAATTCGTCGCCGACTACCGCTGCGATATAGACGTCGTTGAACTGCCAGAGATTGGAGACGCCGTCGGCCACAGCCGCTTGTGGTGTGAATTGCGACACCGGTGATGACTCCGCATCGGCCGTCGCTCCCTCTCCCCCGCGCTCGACATGCGGAGTCGGCATCGCCAAGCGCAGTGCCGCATCGCGTTCCGGCGCGGTCCCGACGGCCGAGGGCGGCCGCGGCATGGCCGTGCCGGGGAATGTGTGGCCTGCTCCGGCAGGCCCTGCGCCCTCCCCGTTATCGAGCGACATCACCGGCGCGGTCCGGGACGAGGCGAAGATCGACTTGTTGATGCTGTAATGGGTGAGGTCGTAGATCGCGCGGCCTGAAGCGAAACGCACTTCACGTTTGGTCGGGTGGACATTGACATCAACGCGGCGCGGGTTGACGTTCACGCAGACGATCGCAAACGGGAACCGCCCGCGGGGAATCGTCTCGCCGTAGGCGGCGGTCGCCGCATGCGCGATCGACGGCGACCCGACCCGTCGCGAATTCACATAGATCAGAATCCGGTCGCGCGTGGTGCGCGCCAGTTCCGGCTTGCCGGCAAAGCCGCTGACGCCCAGTTCGGCGTCGCCGCCGGAGAAATCGATCAGCGCCTCGGCGGTTTTGGTGCCGAAGAGATCGACCAGACGCGGCCGCATCGTGTCGGCGGGCGCCAGGCGCAAGAGCGGCTTCCCGTCGACCGTCAGGGTGAAGCCGATCCGGTGATGCACGCAGGCGAAGTCGGTGACCGTTTCGATCAGACGTTTCGACTCGGTCGTCGGCGCACGCAGGTACTCGCGCCGCGCCGGCGTGTTGTAGAACAGATGCCGCACCGTGACCGCGGTCCCGGTCGGGGCGCCGAGCGTGCGCTCTTCGATCGGGACGCCTCCCTCCCAGAACTTCAGGAGGGCCGCTTCAACCCCGCGAGGACGCGAAACGATCTCGAGATGCGACACCGACCCGACGGCGGCTAAGGCCTCCCCCCGGAAACCGAAAGTCATAATTGACGACAGATCGTCGAGCGAGCGAATCTTGGAGGTCGCGTGCCGCTGAATCGCCAGCACTACGTCGGCGGGTGTCATCCCGACACCGTTATCGACCACGCGCATCTGCTTCGAGCCGGCGCCCTCGATTTCGACGTCGATCTGAGTTGCGGCGGCGTCGATCGCGTTTTCGATCAACTCCTTGACGACCGAAGCGGGACGCTCGATCACCTCCCCGGCGGCGATCTGATCGATCAGATGCGGCGGGAGAACGTCGATCGATCCGGAAGATGTGCGGGCAGGGTCGGCCATAGCTGAATCGTCTTCCGCGGCCCAGGTTTACGGATTCTCCGGCGCGCTGCCGCGCAGGCGGCGGCGGAGTTCGTCAAGCTTATTGAGCGCCTCGACCGGGGTCATCTCCTCGATGCGGACGTCGGCGAGGCTGGTGACCGCCTCGCGTTCGGCTTCGGTGAACAGGTTCGCCTGGTCGGCGGCCTTCTTCGGACGCAGACGCGACCGTCCGCGGCTCTGCAGCGGATTGAACGAACCCGTTTCGAGCGCGCTGAGAATCTCGCGCGCCCGCGCTACCACCGGACCGGGTACCCCGGCCATATGCGCGACGTGGATACCGAACGAGTCGTCGCTGGCGCCGGTCCGCACCCGGAACAGAAAGGCGATACGGCCATCTTTTTCGCGGATCGCGAGCTGGTAGTTGCGGATCGCCTCGAACCGGTCGGCGAGCGCGGTCAACTCGTGGTAATGCGTCGCGAAGAGCGTACGCGGACAGTGGGACACGTCGGCCGCCAAGTGCTCGCCGATCGCCCAGGCGATTGCGACACCATCGTAGGTAGAAGTCCCACGTCCCACTTCATCGAACAGAACGAGTGAACGCGGCGTCATGCCGGAGAGTATGCGCGCGGTTTCGGCCATCTCCACCATGAAGGTCGAACGGTTGTGCGATAGGTCATCGTCGGCGCCGACGCGTGTGAACAATCGGTCGACAATGCCGATGGTCGCGATCTCGGCGGGTACAAACGAGCCCGCCTGCGCCATCAGCACAATCAGGCCGACCTGCCGCAGATAGGTCGATTTGCCGGCCATGTTCGGACCGGTCAACAGATGCAGCCAGCCCTCGTCGTCGGAGAAACAGGTATCGTTCGGTACAAAACCACCGGCGGGATTGATCGTTTCGAGCACCGGATGACGCCCGGCACGGATATCCAGGGTGCGTTCTGCGGTCAGGCGGGGACGACTGTACCCGCGCGACAGAGCGACTTTCGCGAACGACGTCAGCACGTCGATACGCGCCAGCGCGTCGGCCAGTGCCGCAAACAGCGGGATTTCCCGCGCCAGCCGGGCGCGCAAATCGAGAAAGAGTTGTGATTCAAGATGCGCCGCCCGTTCATCGGCCCGCAGGACAATCTCTTCTTTCTCTTTCAATTCGGGGGTGATGTAACGCTCCGCCCCGACCAGTGTCTGCTTGCGGATCCACTCGGGAGGAACCTTCTCGGCGTGCGTCCTCGGAACTTCGATATAGTAATCGAAGACCTTGTTGTAACCCACCTTCAGCGACGGAATCCCGGTTTCAGCGCGTAGCGTCTGCTGCAATCCGGCGATCCAGGCGCGGGCGTCGCCGGCGCTTTCATACAGTGCGTCGAGTTTGTCGGAATACCCGCGACGGAATATCCCGCCGTCGTTGGTCCCCAACGGGGGATCGTCGGTGAGCGCCCGTGCCAATTCCTGCTGCCAGCTTTGTGTGGCGGACGCCGGTATCGCCTCGGGGTCGGTTCGGACCGGTGTTTCATCGAGGAGCGCAACGATCTTCGGCCAGCGCGTGAGGACTTCCCGCAAGCCGACACAGTCGCGCGGACCGGCGCGTTCGCTTCCCAAACGCCCCACGAACCGCTCCACGTCGAAAACACCCTTGAGCAGCTCACTCACTTTCGACAAGGTGGCGCGGTCGTTGGTAAAGAATGCGACCGCGTCGAGACGTTGGTCGATCGCGACCGGGTCGGTCAACGGGTGCAGAAGCCAGTCGCGCAAAAGCCGCCGCCCCATCGCGGTGCGTCCGCGATCGAGCACGTCGGCCAGCGAGGGCCGTCCTCCTGCGGGACGCGGGATCACGTCGAGGTTGATCGCGGTCTGCGGATCGAGCGCCATCGTGGCGGGCCGGGTAAGCGGCTCGACCCGGGCGATGTGCCCCATCGGCGCTTGCTTGGTCTCTTTGAGATAGGCGATGAGCGCCCCGGCGGCGGCGCGGGCGGGGTCGGGCTGGCCGCGCTCGGCCTCTGGGAAGCCGACTCCGGACAGATCGGCGACATCGAAATGCGATTTGAGGATACGGTCAGCCTCGTCGGGTTCGAACTGCCAGCCGGGACGACGGGTCACCGCACAGGTGTCCGCCAGAAGCGAGCCGATGCGTTCGTCGGCGTCGGCGGCGACAATGACCTCGCTGACCGCGTGATGCCCGATCAGCTCGACGAATGATTCGGCGGTGCAACGTTCGACCGCGAACCGCCCGGTGGTCGGTTCCGCGCGCGCCAGGCCGAATTGGCCGTGCGGATCGGGGCCCGCCACCGCGGCGATCGCCGGGGTTGCGGTCTCCTCGAGGGCGGCGGGATTCATCACGGTGCCGGGGGTGATGATCTCGACGACGTCGCGCTTAACCAGCCCTTTCGCGAGTTTGGGATCTTCGATCTGGTCGCAGACCACTACACGCTGCCCGGCCTCGGCGAGTTTGGCGAGGTAGCGTTCGGCCTGATGATGCGGGACACCGGCAAGCGGGATTTCACCGTTCTTGCCGTGCGGGCGTTTGGTGAGCGTGATGCCGAGGATTTCGGCGCCGCGCACGGCATCGTCGCCGAACATCTCGTAGAAATCACCCATACGGAAGAAGATGAGATGGTCGGGATAGCGCGCCTTGATCGCGGCGTGCTGACGCATCATCGGGGTGAGTGCGGGATCGGCAGCGGTTTTCTGGGTCGACATGGTGCTCCACACCGCCGGGGATGTCCTCCGGACGCCCGTATAATGCCCGCCCCGGACCGGGGAAACAAGCACCGACGGGGATAAAACACACCGATCCCGCTTCGTTCGCCCCCCACAACGCAATATCTTCCCCTCCGATGACGACGTCGCCGACCCAATCCGAGCAGTTGCGCCTGCTGGCCATCGTCGGCGCGACGGCCTCGGGGAAGAACCATATCGCCCAAGCCGTCGCCGACCGCACCGGGGCCACCCTGCTGTCGGTCGACTCACGCAAGGTTTACCGCGGCCTCAATATCGGCACCGCGAAACCGTCGGCGGACATTCAGGAACGCTTCGACTACGCGATGATCGATTGTGCCGACCCGGCCGAGACTTTTTCGGCGGGCCGTTTCACCCGCGAGGCGCGGCGGATCGTGGCCGAACGTCTGGCGGCGGGGCGGCCCGTCATTTTGGTCGGGGGCACCGGGTTTTACCTTGAGGCCTTTCGCAACGGCCTGGCCGATCTCCCGCCGACCGATCTCGACCTTCGCGCGACGATTCTCGCCGAGGCCGAACGGGATGGGTGGAGCGCGCTCTACGATGATCTCAAGCAGGCTGACCCCGAATTTGCCTCGGGAATCGAACCGACCGACAAGACACGCATCCTCCGCGGACTCGCACTGTATCGCCAGACAGGAGAGTCGCCGAGTCGGCTGCTCCGAGAGCGGCGACCCGAACCGGCACCGTGGCCGCTGCTGGTGCTCGCTGTCGACCGGCCCCGGGCTGCCTTGTATCAGCGTATCGAAGAGCGGACCAGGCAGATGATCGCGGCCGGCCTTTTCGATGAGGTCCGGAATCTCCTCACCGCGGGGATCAGCCCCGAATTGCCCGGAATGCAGTCGGTCGGGTACCCCGAATCGGTGGATTTTCTCGCCGGCCGGATATCGGCGGAAGAGGCGGCGGTCCGGATTACGAGAAACACCAGGCGCTATGCCAAACGCCAGCTCACCTGGTTTCGGCACCGTTCCTACGCCAGACCAATTGTCCCCGAAGGCTCTGTGCTGCAACATATTACGGAACTTTGGCGCAGTAATTGATGAGCAGACGCCCTCTCCGGAAACGGCCGGAACCAGCCCCATTTTCTCAACTTTCTGAACCATAAGCGATTATAACTCGGCCCTGGCGAGTGCGATCCAGAGGACTGGGCCACAAAAATCCTTGACACCTTCAATGATTATCTTTAATACCAGCGGGTTACGTGGATTGGGATGGCCAATCTTCGTGTGAGATTGTGGTACCCTGAGGGGGCGGTTGTCGACGAATCACCAAACTTCTTTACAGAGAAGTGACGCTCCGGCCGAATAATACGTAAGGGGTTGAGGGGATTAGTGTTCGACCCGGAGGGGGGCTTTTGAACATACAGATGCAACGACGAATGAAAAACATTGCCGTGCTTCTGCCTGCGTTGACGCTTGCGTCTGCGCTACTTGTGCCGCAACCCATTGCGGCACAAGCGTACGCATCCATTGAGGCGCCCGCCCTGCCCGCCGAGATCCCGTCAACGATCACGGCCGGATTGACGCGTGATGGCAGCGGCTCGGATGAGGAATCGGTTGCGAACGATGAAATCGCCGCCATTCTGGCCGAGGCGGAGGCTCTTTATGCGACCGGTGTGATCGCCAATCTGGACGGTCGTTGGCACGACGCTCAAGTCTCTTTCGAGCAAGCGATTGCCCTCCTGGGAGAGCTTGACGCACCGATCGAGAATGACACCGACAGCGTGTCGGTGGTCGATCGGCTGCTCGGGGAAATCGTTGCGGACTACCGTCAGACATTGATCGCGCTCGGTGAGTTGGACGCCGACGCTTCGATGTCCGCGGTGCTGCTGCGTTTCGAGGAAGTCACGCTCGGAACGGCTCCCGATGTGATCGAGACCGATCAGATCGAGGCACCGGTTGAGAGTGAACCGGTCACCTACGATTTCCCGATCGAGTTGAACGACAAGGTTCGCAATTGCATCGTCTACTACCAAACGGTGGCGCGCGAGCCGCTCGAGAGGTTTTTGGTGCGGGCGGGGCGGTATCTCCCGATGATGAAGGAGATTGCAGCCTCCTACGGTCTGCCGACCGA
>DATKYL010000340.1:0-4037 GCA_035528515.1 Acidobacteriota bacterium
TTGAGTTGGTCCAACGGCGGAGGCGCGACAAGCTATCTGGTGTATTTCGGGACGGATTCCACGCCTGACAGCGGCGAGTACAAGGGCGAGCAGAGCGGAAGGTCATACGATCCGGGGACGCTGAACTACGACAGGACCTACTACTGGCGCATCGATGCGAAGAACTCCGCTGGAACAACCACAGGTGACGTGTGGCGTTTCACGACCGGGTCCGCTCCTCCCCAGCCGCCGTCCAAGGCGACCAACCCCAACCCCAGCCATGGCGCGACGAACCGTTCCATCAACACGAACGTGAGCTGGTCCAATGGGGGTGGCGCAACAAGTTACCGGGTGTATTTCGGGACGGATTCCACGCCTGACAGCACGGAGTTCAAGGGGGAACAGACCGGAACATCATACGATCCGGGAACGCTGGCTTACAGCACGACCTACTACTGGCGCATCGACGCGAAGAACTCCGCTGGGACGACAACGGGCGACGTGTGGCGTTTCACGACGGGCTCCGCCGGGACCAATCATGACCCAATCCTGGAAGAAATCCCCAATGGGACCGTATACGTTGGTGTCCCCTACCATCATGACGCGAATGCGACAGACCCCGACGGGGATACGTTGTCGTACTATCTCGCTGGTTCAGTACAGCCCGTACCTGATTCTATGGTTATCAATGAGACGAACGGCGAAATTAACTGGACGCCCACGCTACAAGAGTATAGCGACGGCCTGGAATGGGGTAACCAGTGGAGAATATGGGTTGTTGTGCAGGACGGAAAGGGAGGTGAAGACCTTGAGGACTTCACATTGGAACTGAAGCTGGAGGCTGTTGACTCATTGACTCTGCGCGGCCACGTGACGCTGACGGAGGGAGGTGCTCTTCCGCCCAACGTGAGGATTGGTGCCATACATGCGGAATTCTCAGATTATCCCGCAGATCCAGTCTCTATTGTGAACAGCGACGGGCGATACGAGCTGGTCCTCGATCCACCAAACGGGAACTACGCCGAACCTGCGTTTGAAGATTACATTTTTTATACCATAGTGGCCTGGGTGGATGAGGACAATGACAACAGCCCACAGCCTCTCCCCGGTGGAACCGAAAGATGGAGCGGTCTGTCCAGCGGATTCGTTGATTACTATCCCTCGACCAATAAATGGAAACCGCTGAGGGCGGGATCGGCATGGGTTGATGGGGGAGGCTCATGCAATCTCGACTTTGTGATCGAAGAGTAGTCTGCATCTATTACTGACTGTCTATCAGACGCGAGCATTTGAAGGCCGGGCAACGGCAAAGAAGGCTTCACTGGATGGCAATAGGATCGTGAGAACGAAGACACATAGAATCGTCAAGCTGGTTGCGGCGTCCTTCCTAGTTGGTAGCGCGTATGCCGACTCGATCGATATTGGGTCTGTTACGGACGCTCCCTCGTCGGGAGTGGAAGTCCCTGTGAGCGTCTCTGCAGGAAACGATATCACAGGAGTCAGCGTGCGCCTGGAATACGATCCCGCAGTTCTGGAATCACCGGGTGCCCACCGCGGTCCGCTACTACATGACACGCATGTCGTGGAAGCGCATTCCCCAAAGGCGGGAGAACTGAATGTGGTCGTTGATGCGCCATCCGGCCCTGCAGCCTTCAAGGCTGCCACCGGCACGGTTTTCTATCTCACCCTTCGCGTGAAGTCTACGGCCTCGCCTGGGACGGTAACGCCGATCACGTTCTCTTCCGACATCGCGGGTTCACCGGGGTTGCCCGCTTCGAGTCTTTCGGACACTGTGGGCAACAGCATCAGTCACTCGCGGAGCGGGGGATCGGTGACTGTCACACAGCCTACGCCGACCCCAACGGAGACACCCGTTGCAACGGCCACGCCCACTCCTTCGGCACCACCGGAGCCAATTCAGGACCTGATCACATCCTTCTATGAGCTTATCCTGGGGCGCGATCCCGAACCGGGGGCGGTGGATGCGTGGCAGACGGGCTATTTCGAGTATGCCGTCGGCTTCAACATTGACGTTCGCTTTGTTCCGCGCGAGATGGCGCGGCTGTTCTTCCTGTCGGTGGAGTACGAGAACCGCAGTCGCACAGACGGTGAGTTCATCACCGATTGTTACCGCGTTTTTCTCGATCGTAACCCCAACGAGTGGGAGCTCAGCGAGTGGCTGAGTGGCATCTGGAACCGCTCCGAGGTCATGACCATCTTCTCCGAGTCCGAGGAATTCGCCAACCGGATCCAGACGATGTTTCCAGGTCTGGAGGGGAACCCGACGCGGAACTTCGTCACGGTGATGTATATCGGCCTCCTGGACCGGCTGGTCGATTCCGCAGGTCTCGACTATGCAACGAGCGCCTTCGACGCCGCTACGGACAAACGCGCATTGGCAAAGCAGATGGCTCGTGATATTCTTGTCTCCCCCGAATTCACCGCCAAGAACCCGTCGACCGCCGTCATCGTCGAACGCCTGTACCGAGCCTTTCTCGGCCGCTTCCCCAACGCGACGGAAACAGCCTACTGGGTCGGCCAACTCGACGTTCAAGGCCTCACGACCGATCAGGTGATCGAATTCTTCGCCGACTCCGCGGAATACACGACGACGCTCACGAGCTACTTTGGCGCTCTCCCCACGCCCACGCCCACGCCCGGAAACAGGGCCGAGGTGACGGTCAATCTCCCCGGCAGCGTCCCCCTCGTTCTCGTGCGGATCCCGGCGGGGTCGTTCCTGATGGGCCGATATCCCGGAGAGCAGGACAGCCGGTCAGATGAAGCCCCGCAACACACGGTGACCATCGCGTATGACTTTCACATGGGCAAGTACGAGGTGACGAAGGCGCAGTGGCAGGCGGTGATGGGCACGACGCCCTGGTATGATTCATTGAACGATCCCGCCAGCCCGGCCGAGAATGTTTCGTGGAACGATATCGTCGGTTCGGGCGGATTCATCGAGAGGCTGAATCAGCACATCACATCGACGGGCCAGGGACCGGCGACATGTCGGCTGCCTAGCGAGGCGGAGTGGGAGTATTCGTGCCGGGCGGGGACGACGACGCGCTTCTACTGGGGCGACGACCCGTCCTACACCCAGATCGGCGACTATGCGTGGTATCGCGGCAACGCCTATGATGTAGGCGAGTTTTATGCCCATGTAGTGGGTCTCAAGTTGCCCAACGCCTGGGGCCTTTTCGACATGAGCGGGAATGTGGACGAGTGGTGCCAGGACTGGTATCACGATAGTTATTCCGGTGCGCCCACCGATGGGTCTGCATGGACTGTACCGCCTGGTTTGCACCCGGTGATTCGCGGGGGAAATTACATCCTCCGCGCGCCCGACTGTCGCTTGGCGATCCGCGGCTTTAGCTCTCTCGAGTACCCGGACACTCGGATCAACGGCCTCGGCTTCCGTTTCCTGCGGACCCAGAATTGAGGCTGCTGCCTGTCCGCTCCGCTTCTGCTGCGTGGAGTTCAACGCCAAGCATTGTGGCACTTATGCCAAGAGAGGAACCAGCAGCATCCAAAAGCCGATCTGCGACCTCACACCGAAGAGATGATGAGTGTCTCAAAGAGTCTCACCATCGCCTTCGTGTCCATCTCGCAATACTTCAGCAGCGACTTTCTGATCTCCGCCTTCCGTGACGGCTCGGTCTCCGATTCTGCCATTTCCGAATACGCTACCGACGCATGCATCCCGTCCTGAATACGCAGACCGTCATACGACATTTCTGGAACAAGGGCTGGCAGGACCGCCTTGATTGAGAAACTGCCATGAAAGTCGGGATGGTAGACGTTGTTCCGAACCAAGGGCAGGAGGTCGAGGATTCGCTCCAACAGAGACAAGAGGTTCTTCTCGTGGCGGGGAGAATCTCTTGCCAATGCCTTGAGGATGGTCGCCTCGTAGGGGGAATAGACGACAATGGAGCCTTTGTCACCGAGCACCTTCAGGAGACTCTTGATAAAGGCGGGACGGGGATCGTCTGAACGGTCATACAGAAACTCCCGATGCTCCAGTGTCCCGTTCTTGCCCATGATGTGGTCTGACCACTGGA
>DATKYL010000341.1:0-6560 GCA_035528515.1 Acidobacteriota bacterium
GCATTGAGCGTCAATGCCGCATCACCGATGTTCTCAAACACATCGGGGATCGCGATAACGTCCGTACCAGTCGCGCCCAGCGGAACCAGGATTTCGGTGTCCCACACGTACTGCTCGAGACGCGGACGCGCGCCCGTGCCCAGCTTGTACGCGGCGACACGGCCGTTGCTGCCGTCAAAACGGATGCCGACGACTGCGTAGTCGTCGCCGCCCGAATGGGACGCCAGAGCCGTACCGTTGACAATGCCAGTCACCGGAACCGGATACTGACGGTAGAACTCGTAATCCGTGGTGTTGGCATTCAGAACCCACCACTTCGCATCGCGGTCACCCGCGAACAGGATGTTGTCGCAGGAAATGCTGACATTCTGCGTGATCGCACCCACGCCCTGCAGCATGAAGTTGTGGACCTGGAGGCCGATCGACTTGTCGATCATGCCGATGCCGGCGTTGTTGTCGAACGGAACATAGATGAAGTTCCGGCCGATGGTCGGTGATGCGTAGAGCGAACGGCTGCCTTGCGCCGATGCCCAGACGACCGCCGCCGTGCCCGCCGACTTGTCGATCTTGAAGCGACGGCCTGCGCCGTTCGCATCCGCACTCACGGCATACAGGAAGTCACCGTCGATCGAGACACCACCCGGGAAACCGCCCGGATTGGCCGGATCGATGGTGTTGTCCTGGAACTGCCACACCGGTGCGCCGGTGACCGGATCGATACACCAGATCGAACCAGCGGTCACGTCGGCATCGCCCGTGCCCACATACAGATAGGTGCCGTCGTACGATGGACCGTGACGGGCTGCCTTGTCAAGCACGAGCGGGTTGGGAGCCCAGCCGCTGTAGAGCGTACCGTCGCTCGCGTCAAAGGCGAACAGCTCGCCGTGCATACCCGGGTTGCTGATCGGCTCGGTCAGCACGAACACCACATCGGTGCCCGTTCCGCCGAGATCGTCGATGACCATGGCGCAACCGAACCGGTTCTGGTACGACATGTCGCCCATCGTCATCGCGTTGTTCGACCAGAGCATGGACGACTTCTGAAGATCGCCCACCGGCAGAGCCGACAGAGCCGCGAAGTTACCGCCCGTAACGTAGGCCACACCATTGTGAATCGTGGTGTTGGCACGGTTCGAGGTACCCATCTCGGGAATGCCGGTGAACGGGCTGCCCACGACGGGAGCGCCGGTCGCCAGATCGAACGCCTCGAGACGGTCAGACGACGAAGCATAAACCACGTCGTTGGCCACGGTCGGGTTGCAGAAGCTCATGTCTGAGCCCAAAGGCATCGACCACTCGATCTTGATGCCGTTCGGATCGCCGACATTGATGCTCGACGCGGAAGTGTTCTGGTAGTCATGCCCGAACGTCGGCCACTCGTCGGTCGAGCCGGGACCGCAATCTGCCTCGACGATCGGAATCTTCTCGGCACAGATGGTGGCTTCCATCACGAACTCGCAGTGAGCGCTGGTGGCCGCGTCGTTGCGGCCGCCGATATAGACCCACGTCGGTCCGAGATCGCCGATCGGATCATCAAAGGGCGGATCGTAGTTCGGGTAGAAAGCCAGCGACCGCATGTCGCCCGGCACACAGCCCACATCCCCTCCATCATAACAGGTAAGGCCGGTCGCCAGACCGAGGTCATGCGACGCCTGCGTGGTCGTGATCGTGATGAAGAACTCATCGATCGGACCACCGTTCAAGGTTCCGAACGTCAGATCCGGGAGTGTGGTGACATTGTTCGCTGGATAGAAGACCAGCGACGCACCCGGCACAACCGTCGAATAGACCGGTGTGGCCCCAGGCGTGTTGTAGCCGCAGTTCGAAATCGCACCGCCGTCATCCCATACCTCGATCAGCATGTCCGGTGCGGGATCGGTGGTCCATGGCCCATAGAGAAGGTATCCTACGGACTTGACGGTGTCCAGTCCGATCGCGTCGAACCGCACACCGAGCTTGTCACGGCCGCCATACTGGGTTGACCGCAACCCGTAGCCCGCATTCCAGCCATCTTCGGCTGAACCTGGCGCGACGCCGGGATACCACCACTGGTACTCACAGGTGCCAGGGGTGCAGTGCGTGGCGATGTCGTCCGGCGTGAACCCCTCGGAACTGATGAGGAAGTTCGCGACGATGCCCCAGCTGGCCACGTCGTCCCATGGCGAGCCGAGATAGTTGTTGTACAAGTGGCAAAACTGCAGAGGTACCGCGCCGGTGTAGTCGATTGCCACACCCAAGTTCTCGTCCTGGGCGGGGCAGAAAAATCCGGCGAAGTACGGCCCGGCCACGCAGCACTCAATAGAGAATGCCATGTTCAGGCCGTAGCAGAGATCTCCGGGAAGCACGAAGAGGTAAATCGGTCCTGCGCACGAAAGCGGACCCGGAAACGGGCAAGCCGGGTTGGTCAGGTCAGCTCCGTACACCACGGGCTGCAGGTAGTAGGCTGCGCCAGGGTAGTCGTTGCAGGGGATGAAGTTAACCGCGGTCACGTCGAACGTGTAGTTGTTCGGCAGACCCGCGCACCCTGCGCTGTGGATATCGACGTCCTGGTAGACAATGTACGTCTCTCCAGCCCAGACCATGTCGCCGTAGTAGTAACCCGTAAAGCCCCCTGTCCAGTCAACTGTACAGAAGGTCCCGGGAACCACGCGCGGCGTGCCGCCCTGGATCGCCGTCAGAGGCTCTACGCCCTTGTTCACCAGGTTGAGGGCGCCCTTGTCCAAAGGAGGGCTCTGTACCCGGACAAAGACGTCTGCATCCTGAGCGGCGAACGCATTGCCAGTTAGCAGAAGCAGCCCGATGATCAGAACTGCAATAAGCGGTTTTTTGTGCATTTAGTAAATCCTCCTAAACGGATTGAAGATTCGGTAAGCCACGGAAATCAATGTCGTCGGTTCGGACCAAGAACCCACGTGCTGTCTATTTCTCATATCGGCACGTGCCGCCGATCGATTGGCAATCAGGTTCACAGAATCCGTGCCTTCCCTAAGTCTCCTCATCACCAGCCCCAAAGTCAAACCCTCGCGATCGTGTTCGGAAGTGATCTCGACAGTTATCCCCGGAGCTTACTTACAAATCCGTCCGCTAAGGACGGTCGGGTGCTACTTTCAGGGAATCGGCAGTCACCGGATAGGATTCGGAGGAAAATATAAATCCACCCGGGCTTCGCCAATCCCAATCTGGAACGGGAATACCGTAGGAAAGTATTTTAACCTGAAGAGTCACCCCGGCTTCGAAAAGCCGTGGGACTTTGAAACGCTCGAAAGAAAGATACTGCCCCCCTCCCTCCTGTCAACACTTTTCTCGGATTTTCCAGTTGATTCCACCCCCCTCCACCGCCATTCTTGCCCACACCGGGCCTGAACAGTCTCCACCTGTCTTCGGCTATCGCCAGGCGTCGCTGTCAGCCCACTTGTGTATAACGATTGCCGGGATGTGCGATTGCCCTAATCGGAAGACTGGAGGACGCGCTAATGCCAACCTGGGCCCTGATTCTGCTCTGGCCGCTCATGCAAACCCTTGTGGACCCCATCATATTGAGCACCCGTTGGGACCCCGGCGAGACGATCAAGACCGGCCTCGACAACCTGGTCGCCGCAGTCGTCTGTCGTACTCTAAACGCCCCCGGCGGACCCCTCATCGCCGTCGATTCGACCGGCCAGGTGGCCGAATTGGCCTTCTCCGACGGCCGCTGGGAGGTGCAGCGCACCTTCTCCACCGATGTTCAGGTCACCGCCGTCTGCGTCGGCGCGACCCGCGGCCGCGGTGAGAATTGGGACCTTTTCCTCGGCACCGCCTCGGGCCGGATCATTGCCCTGTCCCGCACCATGGTCGGCTGGTCCAGCCAAGATGTTGCGGTTCTTAAGGGTCCGATTCTCAGTCTACAGACAACCCGGGCGGTCAGCGAGATGCGGGCCTCTTTGTTTGTGATCGACGGCGACAGTCTGATCACCGAGTTCGTGATCGGGTTCGAGGGCAAATGGCTCTCCGGGAAGCTCCCGCGGATCGAGGGAGGCGCAACCAGGGTTTGCCTCCACTATGCCAAGAACCGCTTGAGGGTCTCTGCGGCCGGCGCAGCCGGAGTTGTCTACCGGATCGATGTCGACTCCACCGGGATCTGGCGCCCTCAGCCGTGGGCGCACCTGGCCGCCGGACCGATCGATATGGCACCCTCCGAGGATCCTACCTCGCGGGATATCGCGCTTTTCTACTCCGGCACCGACGGCATCTTTCGGTATCTGTTCTACGGACGCACCGCCGATGACATCTCACGCCTCCCGGTGGCCGATGCCACCTATTTGCTGATCGGGGCAGGCGAGATGCGCCGGATCAATGAGTTCTTCGCGATGTCCGGTAACGAGTTCTGTCTCTTCGAGTTCGAACCCGGGTTGGAGGAGTGGATCGAGGTCCCGATCGCCCCGATCCGGAAGCCCGTGGTCTCCGTCAGCTTCGGTCAGGGCCGGGGGGAGAGGGACTTTCAGTTCTACGTGGCGTCTGTCGATGGGACTGTCGCTGAGTTTGTGCGTAGTAGTAGTGAACTCCCGGAAGAAGAGAACAAGGAATAATCACGGTTGCCCTCGGGGGGGCGGGGCCTAAGCATTTGTAATACAAGGGAATATGTGGTGGGCCCCGGTATGCCACCGCCCCGCGCCCCTGTCCGGTTCCTGTCTGTCGACCTCGCCGTGAGGCGTCTATCCTCAGCGGCGCTACTCCTCATGCTGCTTGGCCCTGCCGTGATCGCCCAGGCGCAGTGCGAACCCCCTTTGTATCCCCACGCTGAGGCATCCGCGTCCGGAGGGTTGGTCGTCCGCTGGTTCCATCCGGCATTCTCCGGCGACACGATCACAGGCTCCAATCGGCCATACCAGCATGGCTTTTTCATCGGGGCGGTGCCCCCAGAGCAGAAGATCGCATTCCTGCTGCCCCGATGCGAAGACGCGCGGCTGATCCGGAGCATATCCTCCTATGTCGTTGGTGTCGAGTGGGTTTCTGAGGAACAGTGGTCGCGCAACGCCGCCTTCGTCTGGTCGCTGCATGCAGACCAGGACGGGTACCCAGGGCCGGCCATTGGACCGGAACTGGTTTGGCACCTCGGCGAGATCCCCGCTCTCAGACTCGGCGGCTGGTTTCGTGACGATCTCGACTGGATCGTGGCGTCAGCCCATGAAGCTGTTTGGCTGGTTGGCTCCTGGCCCGACTCGGCCGCCGCGATCGTGCAGCTCGGGGCCGATGACAGTTCGGCGATTCTGCGGACCCTTGTCGGCTCTGATCCTCAATATGAAGATCCCGACTGGCAGGAGATCTGGTCGCCGGGAATCCTGATTGAACTCGTCACCCTCGCAACGGATGCGGATACCGCCCTGGCGGGTGAGGACGAAGCGACGGCAGGCGAGAGGCTCGAATTCGCGGTCGTGACGGAGGTGGTCGGCGGGCCGTTTCCGGTTGACGCCGATACGGCTATTGTACTGCCGGAACAAGGGTTACAGCTCGCCGATTCACTCGCGGCAGCGGGCCAGGTGAAGCAATACCGCGTCCAGACACGGTGCGGCGTCGATGCGAGTGAATGGGCGGCAACTGAACCTCAAGAGGTGGCCACGCACTGGCCGCTGACTCTGCTTCCCGCATCCGTCAATGAGGTTGTTGAGCCGGGATGGTGCACCCCCCTCCAGATCATGTTGGGCAATGACGGCGACACCCCGCTCACTGTTTGGATCGATGGGCCTATTGAATTATTAGGCATTGGCTTAGCGGCCGAGGAGATCGCCTCTGGATTTGCCCTTGTCGCCGATCCCGATTCACTCGTCGTCCCCGCCGGGCAGGTATGCCCCATCCTGATCACCCCCGCGGCAGATCCCCCCGGGCTCGGAACATTCACAGGCTTCACACGCCTCCGTGTTGGCGCAACAAGCTCGACGTATGTCGATAATCGTCTGATACCTATTAACTTACAGGTCGATGGGTTGACCGCCGTCGATCAGCCGGCCCACGGCGCCGCATCCGGGACCAATCGGGGCCTGACTGTCCGCCCCCTGACCTCCCCGTTCGGCGATCAGATACGTCTCAAAGTGGGGATTGATCCGAACCCTGATGCTCAGAACGCTCTCGGGACTGGTACTGCAGGCGGCGCAGGTTGCCTCGAGGTGATTGTCTACGACGTCATAGGACGGGAGCGGACGCGGCGTACCTTTCCGGTGCCCCTTCACGCTGCACTTGCAGGAGAGGGTCCGGTCAGTCGTGACCTCACGATTTCCGGAACCGGGAGCTGGAGTTCGGGTGTATATTTCTGCCTGGTCCGGTGGGGATCCCACGTGCGCGTGGTGAAGCTCCTCCATCTAAGGTGATTGAGAACAACGGATTAGTGCCTGACCGGAGGCACATGGGAGAAGTTGTGATGAATGAGATCAGGATTCGAGTTCTTTCTGTGTGTGTGTTCTTGCTGGCCGCGATGCTGTTGCCGGGTGCGGGGGGGAGCCTCTCCGCCCGAGGGGCGCCGAAGATCGATCTTTCCGAGCAGACGTTCGACTTCGGGTACACCCCTGAGGGTCTCAAGGCGAATCACC
>DATKYL010000342.1:0-3800 GCA_035528515.1 Acidobacteriota bacterium
ACAGTAGTGTGCCCGACGACCGGAGAACGGTCACCGTATTAGTGACCAGGTAGAGATTCGGCAGCGTCGTGAGATCGCGGTCCTCAGTCTGAATCTCCGTGTGGAACAGGCCGCGTTCGGTGACGCGTCCGAAGTGATCGCCGACGCGGATGAAATCGCCGAGGTGGAAGTTACGCACCGCGCGCAGCATCAGACCGGCCATGCCGTTACCGATGAATGTCGTCGACGAAAGCGCCAATGCGGCACTGAGGACGAGGCCGGTCAGACCTAGGAGCTGTCCGCGCAACGTGTCGCTGATCGGGAGCACGAGGATGATCATCAGCAGACCGAACAGCGACAACGACATGATCGCCAACTGGCGCCGGTACTGGTATCCCGCGACCCTGCCGGCCTTCCGGTCGAAGAAGTGGCGGATCCCAAGCAGTATCGCGACAATCGCCGCCGCGACCGCGACGGTCGGAACGAGCGGACGGATTGATTCGAGCAATCCCTGTATTGTCTCCAAAGCCGTCTCCTCCTCTTATCCTCAGTATTCCAAAGCGATCACACCCGCCGGATCTGTATTCACCTCACCACTCCGGAAGCTCAGTAATTCCAATTGATGCGCGTAATCCGTTCGCCGAGTCCCTGCTCCTGCGCCCAGGCGACATTCAGAAGGATCGCATAGTCATAGTGCTCTTCGGTTTTCGCCGCGCCGCCCGTGCAGACTTTCCAGAGCGCGTACTCCTCGTTGAACTCCGGGATTTTGGTCATGATGATATCCATGCCCAGGTGCGCGCGAATCTCATCCCGCCGTCGGATGTTGACCGACATGATGTAGGCGGTGGGGCGGCGCGCGATCGTCTCCTCGGCTGAGAATCCTCTGCGCGCGGTCTTGACCTCACATAAACCCCAGGCGTCGATCGACGGCAGGTCGGTCCAGTAAGGGATACGCCCGGCGTCGACCATCGCGATCACCGGCGTGCCGCGCAAGACCGAAAGATGATCGACGATGCATCGCTGTCGGTCCATCACATACTTGTCCGAATCGTACCTCGCGTGCACCGCCGGCCAACCCTGTAGCGTCCAGGCGAGGACCAGCACGCCGACCGCGATTCCCGCCCACCGCTTCCGGCGTGCGATCAAGGCAAGGGCGGCCGGCACCGAGAGGACCAGAAGAGGCAGAAACGCAATCTGGTACCGGTGGAGAAAATACATCACCGGGTGCACGGGCAGGACGATCAGCGCCTGAAACAGGACGAGCGCAGGCGCGGTCGCCAGCACCGCAAGGTGCCCCCGGTGTGGCAGACGGCGTAGGGCGATCACCCACGCCAGGAGAAACGGCAATCCGAAGATGAGCCACTCCACCACCCGGCCCAGTGACGGGAGTGTCCCGGCGAACTTGGCGTAGACCGTGTTGGGAAGAGGGTAGCCGAAGTAGGCGTAGCGGAAGAGAACGAGCGCCAGAAATGTGGCGCCGCCGACAATGGCGGGAATCGCGACCGCGCGGATACGTACGGTCAGCGCCGTGTCGCGGTCAAACAGAACCCCGGCGAAGAGAAGGGCAAATCCGACGGCAACCCCCTCGGGTCTGGTCAACGTCAGGCCCGCCACGCCGGCGGCAAGGAGTGTGGTGCGTTCTCTCCCCACGCTGGTCAGCCCCAGAGCCGCCAGCAGCAGGAATGCCCCGTAGAGGGAGATCTCGAGGCCGCTCAAGGACCATGCCGTCCACTCCGGCGTCACGGTGACGAGCAGAACCGGGGCCCACCAGAACGGCTGCGGATACCAGATTCGCCGACACAGGATCGTGAACAGGAGAAGACTGACGGCTGCCAGGACCACGCCCAGGATCTTCGACGTTATTTCAATATCGAAGCCCAGCAGTTTCCCACCGGCGAGAATGACGACCCAGAGGAAGTTGGAGTACCCTTCCACTTTCGGGCCGCCGGTGTTCCAGGTCAGCCCCTTGCCCTCCGCCAGGTGCAGCGCGTAGCGGTAGGAGATGCCGACGTCGTCGATGCCGAAATCCCAGAAGTAAACCGACTGAACGATGAGCAGCGCCACTGCCAATCCGAACACAATCAGCAGCGATCGACGCGTCTGTTCGGTCAAAGAGTTCTTCTTCTGCCTTCTCCCGGACATGTTCATCCGTTCCTGTGATGCCCGTGTGCGAGGGCGACGGTCACGACAACGGCGCGGTCGGGCTCAACCGGGATACGATACCCGGGTGGATAGGTCATGGCAACGAGAATTGGGCGTGCGCGGAGATTGGTTAGCGGCAGGTGGCAAAACGAATGCTGCTGCGACTGGTCTCGATCACCTCGCGCAGCGCATCGGCCACATAGTCGATATCCTCTTCCGTCGTGTCGACACCCAATGAAAGACGGATCGCGCAGTGCGCGTCCTCATCCGTCAGGCCGATCGCGGTCAGGACATGCGACGGTGCCGGATTACCGGACTTGCAGGCCGACCCGGACGAAAAGTATACACCGTGTCGATCCGGAAACAAAACCAGCGACTCGCCACGCATCCCCGGCAGCGTCATGTTGAGCGCGTTGGGCCGCCACACTCAATACGTCCTACGTGCACTCCCGAAACTCGGGCTGGTATTTCATCGTGCCCCGAATTCCCTCAAGGGCGCCGGGGACCAGTTCAAGCGCCATGAAGACGTCGTCGGGGACCTCGAACTCACAGTCGATTCCATACCGACTCTTGGACGGGACAAACCCGAAGCGGGGATAGTAGTCCGGGTGGCCGAGGACGAAAGCCGCCCGATGCCCCAGACCGCGGCATTCGGCGAGGGCGCTTCGGACCAGGTCCGAGCCGATGCCCAGATTCTGATATTCCGGCAGTACGGACATGGGGGCAAGCGTGGTCGTTTTGATCGTACTCCCTTCAGACTCAATCGTCGCCGGGGTGAAGAGAATGTGCCCGACGATAATGCCGTCCCGTTCGGCCACGAGCGAAAGCGTCAGCGCCCCGCGTGTCCGGAGCGCCTCGACCAGATCGGCCTCGTTCGGCTGGCCGAACGCCTCGTTGTTGACCCTGCGGACGGCGTCGTTGTCGGCTGGGGTTTCGCGCCTGATGACGAGATCGTTCATGATCGCCTCTCCAACTATCGTCGTGCTCTCCTCAGGCAAGAACCTGAAGACAGCACCGCCTTCCGCCATCGTACCCTGAAATCAGAATCCGCCGCGCAAGGAATCACGGGCGCCGGGCGTGTCAGCTCTTGAAGAGTTCCTGTTCTTCGGTGACGCGGGTAGTCAGTTCTTCGGAAATCTCCGGAAGCGACTCCAGCGCCAGCCCAAGATACTCCGCCGAAGGCTGTAGCGCCTGCATGATATCCAGGTCGCTGCTGAAGCCGTAGCCGAGAGAATCGGCCAGGACGTCGGCGCAGTAGACGACATGTCGCATCCGTCGGACGCTTTCATCCACGTTCTCGCCCGAAGGTTCCGCGGGGGCCTCCGGATCGTGGTGGTTTCTGACCAGGGCGGTCAGTTGAGGCGGGAAATTCCACTGCTCAAGAATGATGGCACCGATATCCTCGTGGGTGACCCCCAGACGATCGCGCTCAATATCCAGTTGCTGCGACCAGGATTGCTGCATCTCGGTGAGCACCGGCCGATACTCGTCGGCGAACCGCTGCAGCAGGATGAGTTGCGCCAGATCGTGGACCAGTCCGGCGAGGAAGACCTCCTCCTCGGCTTGGACGCGGGTGCGCTGTGCGATGATGCGGGCCCCGATCGCGGTCGCAAGTGAGTGACGCCAGAGAACATCTTCCAGCTCGTCCTCTTTCGACCTGAACATGGATGAAACGGACG
>DATKYL010000343.1:0-2545 GCA_035528515.1 Acidobacteriota bacterium
CGCGGTCCTGACGGACTGCGCGAGCTTGCCACCGACTGAAATCGACCGAACAGTCCGGTTCTACAGATTATGGATGATCCGGTCGCCGTAAGCGGCAGTGCCGACCTTCTGCGCGCCTTCCATCTGCCGGGCCAGATCGTAGGTGACGATCTTCTCGATAATAGTCTTTTCGAGTGCCACCTCGATCAACTCGCCCGCCTTCGTCCAGCCGAGATACTTCAGCATCATCACAGCCGAGAGGATGAGCGAGCCGGGATTGACCATATCCTTGTCGGCGTACTTCGGCGCCGTCCCGTGGGTGGCCTCGAAGAGCGCCACATGGTCGCCGATATTGGCGCCGGGCGCCATGCCGAGACCGCCGACCTGCGCCGCGCAGGCGTCGGAGAGATAGTCGCCGTTGAGATTCGGCGTCGCGATCACGTCGTACTCGTCCGGACGCGTCAGGATCTGCTGGAACATCGAGTCGGCGATGCGATCTTTGATCAGGATCTTGCCTTTCGGCATCTTGCCGTTGTGCTTGTCCCAGAGTTCGGCTTCGGAGATGGTCTGCCGCCCGAACTCCTTTTTTGCCAGCGCATAGCCCCAGTCGCGGAAGGCGCCCTCGGTGTACTTCATGATGTTGCCCTTGTGCACCAAGGTCACCGAGGGGCGTTTATTGTCGATCGCGTACTGGATCGCCTTGCGCATCAGCCGCTGGGTAGCAGTCGCCGAAATCGGCTTGATCCCGATGCCGGAATCGGCGCGTATCTTGACACCCATCTTGCGGTTGAGAAAGTCGATGACCGCCTTGGCCTCTTTGGTGCCCTTGCGCCACTCGATCCCGGCGTAGACGTCCTCGGTGTTTTCGCGATAGATCACGACGTCCATTGCCTCGGGGCGTTTCACCGGCGCCGGCACGCCGGTGTAGTACTTCACCGGGCGGACGCAGGCGTAGAGGTTCATGATCTGACGCATCGCCACGTTGAGGCTGCGGAAACCGCCGCCGATCGGTGTCGTCAACGGGCCCTTGAGCGCCACGATGAAGGTCTGGATCGCCTTGATCGTATCGGCGGGCAGCACCTCGGAGTAGTGATCGAGCGCGCTCTCGCCGGCGTACACATCGAACCAGGCGATGCGCTTCTTGCCGCCGAACGCCTTCTCGACGGCAGCGTCCACCACCCGGCGGGTGGCTTTCATGATGTCGCGCCCGATGCCGTCGCCCTCGATCACCGGGATAATCGGATTGTCGGGGATTGCCCGTTTACCACCAACGACACGGATGGGCTTGCCATCCGCCGGCGGTGCGATCTTGCTGAACTTCACGTTACCTGCTTTCTGAGGCATGATGGCTCCTTAGTGCACGGATTGGTGCGCGCCAATCGACGTTCCGGCCCCGGACGCATCCGGCGCCCGGACCGTCGGTCGGCGTCGATCCGACCGGTATCTACGCCGGCAGGCTGCTGATGATCTCCTTGTACACGTTACCTGATTTCTGCAGGGCTTCCAGTTCGGCCGGGTCCAGCTTGAGTTCGTGGATTTTCTCCACGCCACCCGCGCCGAGCGTAATCGGCACGCCGACGTAGACATCCTTGAGGCCGTACTGACCTTCGAGGTACGCCGAGCCCGCCAGCACCTTCTTGCGGTCGTTCAACACGGCATCGGCCATCAGGACGCTGGCCGCCGCCGGCGCGTAGTAGGCGGAACCGGTCTTGAGCAGCTTGACGATTTCGCCGCCGCCGCCGCGGGTCCGATCGACGATCGCATCGATACGCTCTTTGCTGATCAGCTCGGTGATGGGAACGCCCGCCACGGTGGTATAGCGCGGCAGCGGGACCATCGAGTCGCCGTGACCGCCCAGGACCATCGCCTGCGTGTCGGTCATCGCACAGCCGAGTTCCATCGCGATGAAAGCGCGGAAACGGATGGAATCAAGCACACCGGCCTGTCCAAAGACCTTGTTCTTCGGCAGTCCCGATTTCTGCCAGGCACGGTACGTCATGACATCCAGCGGATTGGAGACGACCAGGATCATGGCATCGGGGCAGTTCGCGGTGACGCCGGCCATGACCGAATCCATGATCTGGATGTTGGAGTTCAGGAGGTCTTCCCGACTCATCCCCGGCTTGCGAGGCAAACCGGCGGTGATAATCACCATGTCCGAGCCCTTGGCGTCGGCGTAGTCGTTGGAGCCCTTGACCATCACTTCGTAGCCGCGCACCGGACCGGCCTGAGTCATATCGAGCGCCTTGCCCTGCGGCATGCCCTCGACGACATCAACCAAGACCACGTCGCAGAAGTTCGCTTCCGCCAGATACTGCGCGCAAGCCGCGCCCACATTTCCGGCTCCCACCACGGTTACTTTCTTCTCCATGCTCCGTCCCTTTCTCGGATTGGGTCTATCGTTCACGAATTGGCTTGTCGTTCACCACCAGCGTCGTCAGCGCACCGTCCTCGACAAGGAGCATCCGCGCCGGTAACCCGACACGACCCAGCGCCGCCCGCACGGCGTCATCCGGCGACGTGTAAGCGTCGTATCCGAATTGTCGAACTTTATCGACCGGCATAT
>DATKYL010000344.1:0-31665 GCA_035528515.1 Acidobacteriota bacterium
TCCGTCACCCTCCTCGCCGAACATTGCGATCAGGCCGCCGTCGGCGTCGAATCGTTTCACGCGGTAATTCAGGGCGTCGTTGATCAACAGGGCATCGCCGCCGGCCTCGGCGGCGAAGGTCGGGTAGTTGAGACCCTCTGAGGGTCCGCCGTGACCGCCGACGGTCCGTATCAGATCGCCGTCGTAGTCGAATATCTTCAGCGTGTGATCCCCCGTATCGACGACATACAGGCGCTTCGGCCCGCTCAGGACCGCGATTCCGGTCGGGCGGCTGAGTCCCTCGGTGATCAGGGCTTCAAGTCGATCCCCGGACAGTCGGTAGACCGCGCGCGCCTCGCTGTCGGTAACGAACACAGCGGACCCATCGCCCGATACCGCGATCGGGCAGGCCAGGGGATCGTCGTCACAGTCGTACAGTCGATAGGACATGGCGTCGAGATCGACGGCGACCAATGCGGGCAGATTCCGGCAGGTCATGTACAGCGTGCGTCCCTGTACCAGCACGTCGAACGGCAGGGCGAGCTTTTCGTCCGGCGCGGCGCCCCCGAGAAAGCGTTTGACCTTGCCGAAGAAGCCGGCTTCCCGATCGAGTTCGTCGCAACGAATTTCCTCCAGATATTCCACGCGAGGTGTGTCGGGGGCGGGTGGCCAGACCAGACGCGTGCTATCCGGCTGCCGTGGGGCGGCCGCGATCAGGAGTGCAATCGGAACGATGGCGACGAGGCGTGTCATGCTGTTCTCTTAAAACACCGAGAAGTGCCGTGAGAGCTTTGCTTGAATTTCCTGAAATTGGTAGGTTTCCGTCAGCACGTTCTCCCGGGTCAGGCCGTGTATGACGATAAGGGTGATCTGCCGGAAGCGGTAGCTCAGCTTCGTTTCCATCGACATGCTGGTTTGTTTAGGCAGGCCTTCGAGTTCACGTGATTCGGTCATTACAAACGAGCGGATCGGGATGTTCAGCCCCGGCAGGTTCGCTGACAGCGAGGCGCCCGCGCGGGAGATCCGGGAACCGTCCTGAGAGATCGTCATGGCATTGAGGCCGAGGCTGAAACCGTCCCACGGCGCCAGTTGCAGGTCGATCTTGTACGACGATTTGAGCTGGTCCTGGCGCGCGGGGTTATATAGACCGATGCCGGTGCCCTGCGCAGGCTGATCGCCGTACGTTTCCTTCTCCTTGGAAGCCATCAACATGATCCGGTACTTGTGTCCGAATTTGCGCGTGAGCGAGACATCGAGGAAGTAGCGGTTCTTCGAATCGGGCACGTCGCCGATCTCACGCCGGCGCCAGATGTGCTCGCCTTTGATCTTCATCACTCCCAGGACGCCCAATCGGGGGATCGTGCCGCTGAGAGCATGCCGCGTTTCGATTTCATTGCCGGGGCGATCGGCCTCACCCGGGTTTCTCTGCGTGTTGTAGCTGTACTTGATCTGGCTGCGCGGCTCCCATTCGACGCCCACCCAGATCAGGGTCAGGCGGTTGGTGAGGTCGGTGCTGTACTGATTGTTGACATAGTCCTTGTTGTCGGACAGCAGCGTTATGGAATTCTTCAGATCGATCGTATAGTCGAGACGGTCGAAAGGATACGTGTTCTGGTTGGTGATCATGTGCGTCGTGCTGCGCAAATCGCCGACGTCGCTTGCGGTGGACATGCGCGAGTAGGAGTGTGCCAGCGACGTGGTGAGTCCGCGCCGCCGTCCCCAGCGCAATGACGTCTGGTGCATCAGGTTCTTCGACAGTTGTGACGTCACGTCGGAGATGGTCATGTCGTTCTGATTGTAGGTCGTCAGCGCTCGCAGTTTGAGATCGCGCGCGAGATCGTAGGCGATGCTGTTGGAGAAGAGATTCAGGAAAGTCGTCATCCGTTGAACCTCTTCGCGCGTATCGGTGTAGCCGTAGTACGTCTCGCTGGTAAAACGGTCCTCCCCGCCGATCCGCAACAGGGCGGTGGCCGCCCGGGTCGACTGGTCGAGGTCGTTGGGCGTCGCCGGGGGGGAGGGCATGATCTTCCACACCATGTCGCCGCGCACCGATACCTGCTGGTGATACGGATTCAGGTGCAGGGGGATGATGTCCACTTCATAGGCGCCCGAATCGAGCGCGAAGAAGGCATTCATACCCGGCGGGACTGAGGCCGCTGAGTCGAGATCGATGAAGACGATGACGGTATCATTCTCGATGGTGTTGCTGACTTCGATGTCGTGCGTGGGTCGTAGCGGTTCTTCGTGGATCAGAGTGAAGACCACCCAGATGTCCTTATCTTCGCCGAAATCGTAGACACGGTCGACGACCGCGTCGTCAGCCTTGTACTCGGTCGTCAGGTCGATGTTGTCGGTGACGGATACCTTCCACAGGCCGCCGCGGGACTTCATGTCGCTGTCGTACCGACGGACGACGGCCAGTTCGGGGCTGAGGAGATCGATCCTCGAACGGTTGTTCGATTCGTAGCGGATCGTGTGGTTGCGCAGCTTGCTGTAGTAGAGGCGCAACGGATACGATCGCTGCGGGAACAGCGAGACGGTCGCCGAGTAGGTCGGGATGCCGGGTTTGATGTAAGTGTCGTCGCTGCCGGTCTCGGCGCTGACCCGGTAATACGTGCCGAACAGACGGGCGCGGGCGGCGTAATCGGCGAAGTGATTGTTGACGAGCGGCCCTTCGAGGCGCAGATCCAGATAGTGACTCGACAGGCTGCGGCTGACGTTGTAGTCGCGGGCGGTGTCCTTCAGCGAGTTGTTAAAGCGGACGTTCTCCCAGTCGAGGCCGAGTTCGCCCGCCAGCCGCGTCTCGGCCGCCGACGGAGCGGCGGCACACAGGACGAGCGTGGAAATCAGAATCCCGATCGTTAGGGCCCGCTTCATAACGCCGTCAGGAATCCTATTTCGTATGGCACCTCAGGCAGAGCACGGATCCGGCGTTCGACTCGACCAGGAAATCGGAGTACGTGTTGTCGTGCGGGTTGTGGCACGACGTGCATTCGACATACAGCCCCTGGTGGAGCAACCGGTCGGGGTATTGCTGAGGGTCGCCGGACTTGGCCACGAAGTCCGGGTCCTTTGAGGCATCGTAGGTCACACCGACCGGATGATCGTCGCGGAGGTCTGTACCGACGTAGCTCGTCGACGCGCTCGTGAGGCGGCCGCTGCCGTCGAGGGCGGCGCCGCCAGGCGTGCCGTAGCTCCCCGCCCCTTCGGGGCCGGGGAGATTGTTGAGCGAGTTGACCGCAATGGTGCCGTCGTGGCACGACAAGCAGATCAGCGAGCCCTCATGGGGCGCCGCCGACATCGTCATGTCCATCGTCGCGGACTGGTACATGGTGTAGGGCTGCGACGCGTTGGTCTCATGATTCCAGAGCTGCCCAAGGGATTGGTCGCCGTTGTGAGCCGTATGACAGAAGACGCAGACCTGTTTCGTGCCCCAGAAGAACGCATTCGGGCTGTAGGTCTGGGAGGTGAAATTGTGCTTGGTCTCCTTCACCCCCGCGTCGGCGGGGACGGCGTGGACCACGAGAATCGCACTCAGCAGGACGATGAAAGATTTTCTGCCCATAACGTATCCTTCTTTGGCCTACCGCTCCGCGCAATACTGGAACTTCTGTATGCGCCGATTGATCGAGTCGGCGATATAGATCACATCATCGTCGGTGATGCAGATGCCGGCCGGGAGCCGGAACTGTCCGGGGGCGAAACCGGCCGCGCCGAAGGTCAGAAGCAAATTGCCGCGGCCGTCGTACATCTGCACATTGTTGTTGAGGGCATCGGTGACGTACAGATTGCCGTCGGAGTCGACGGCGATCGCCCGGGGGCGGGCCATCGAGCCGATCCCCTGCCGGCTTGGTCCGAAACTGAACAGATAACGGCCGTCGAGATCGAACGCCTGCACGGCGAAATGAAATGAATCGACAATGTAGAGGGTGTCGCCGTCACTGATCGCGATACCGAGAGGGTGGTAGAACTCGCCCTGCTGGTCCCCGCGCCCGCCGAAGGACCGCACATAGTCGCCGTCGAGCGTGAAGACCTTGACGACGTGTTCGCGGGAGTCGACGACGTAGATCTGGGCGCGGCTTCTAGAGATCGCCATTCCCACCGGAGCGGTGAGAGCGCCCTCCGCGCCGATGAAGCGTACAAATTCTCCCCGGGCGTCGAACACCGCCACCCGCCCGAGCTTGGTGTCGGCGACGTATACATTGCCGCTGTCGTCGAGGATGACGTTGACCGGTTCTCCCAGTCGGCCGTGGGGGCCGAGTCTGTTGAAGAAGCGGACCCGGCCGGCGTCGAAATCGAGGATCAGAATGCCCTTCTTGCCGGTGTCCGCGATGTAGAGCCGGGAACGGCCGTCGTAGACGATCCCGTACGGCTTGGCGATGTCCATATCCTGCGCCCGGCCGAAGAGGAAGTCCTTGATCCCGCCGAAGAAGCTGCGTTTGAGGTTGTGGCTACCGTAGAGGCTTTCCTGGTAGACGATGACGGGTTTCCGGGGGGGCGGCGGCCAGCCCAGTTCCTGTGTCTGGCGGCCGTGGTGAGCGCACCCGGCGGAAACCAACACTGCGGCCAGCACCAAGACGTATGGGATCTTTCCTGCTCTCATCGTCCGTCCGTCTCCGTCACGCCCTTCTATTCGTCAGGATGGCAGCCGCCACACGTATTGCTGTCTTCTGTCCGCAGGAGGTGTTCCGTATTGCTGGCGTGCGCCATGTGGCAGGAGGAACACTCCAGAAGCCCGTTTTCGGTCAGCACCACCTGTTGGGGAGGTTTCCGTCTCGGTTTGACGTCGTAAGGGTGAATATGCTCTTTCAGAGCCCGTGTTCCCTGGTGGCAGTGCAGGCAGAGTTCGTGCGACTGTTTGATCAGCACCCACTTATGGTTGGTGGCGTGCGGATCGTGGCAGTCGGTGCAGCGGCCGCGTTCGAACGGCTCGTGGTGCACCGCCATGGTCTGCTGGGCATGCATGTCGTGGCACGAGGGACAGAGGACCGCCGCCGGGCTGTGCAGGGCTTTCTCGTAGACGGAGCCGTGGGAGTCGTGGCAGACCACGCACCCGTGCCCCGCGACCGGCCCGTGAATGAAATCCTGAGCGAACTGACCAATCTTGTTCTTGTGGCACGCGTAGCAGGGGTTTTGGTGCTCACCGGAGCCGGTGGACGCCAGGGTCAAATCGCCCCGGATATCATGGCAGGCGATGCACGCGCGCTCGTCGTTGGGGATGTGCGTGTGGAAACGCTCTTTGATCAATCGGTGGCATCGGTAGCAGGCCTCCGCTTCGGGGATCCGAGCCGAATCAGCGACAGGGGATGGATGGCAATTCGTGCACTCCGTGCGGGGCTGCTCATCGTGGAACTGATAGGGTGTGAAAACGTGTTCATACTGATAGTCGATCTGGGGTCCGGAGAGGACCTCGACCGTGTCGCAGATACTCGTAACCGTCGTATCATCCCACGTCGATGTGACAACAATCTCGTTGAGGCCGTACCCGAACCATACGAGAGCGTGGAAGACGGAGTCATGCGGGGTGATGCCGGGTACGGCGTCTCCGTTGAGGGTAATCTCCACGATCGGGGCGTCGGTGCGGCCCACGAGATGGATGTGGTTGGCCTTGGTGGCAATGTACTGAGGTGGGGCGAGGATTTCGAGGCTGGCGCTCCCCCACGCCTCAGCGCCTGCCAGACCGAGAATCAAGGCTATGGTTATAAGTGTTCTCATCCCGTTGGTGAGAGGACGGGTCGGGGAACGTGTCCGACCCTGCCTTCCAGCCCTGTCATCCAACCCGCGAAATCTGCCTCAGCGCGGTCCTAATTGTCGGTGTGGCAGGCCTGGCAGATCTGATTGTTCGAGTTGTCGTCTCTGAGGAGGTACGACGGTGTGGTCTGGAATCCTTGCCGATGCACGGAGTGGCACGACTCGCAGACCATCTGGTTGGCCGTAGCGGTCGACCAGTCGGCGCCCACGGTGCCGTCCTCGTCAATCTGATTAGCCCACGGCAGGGCGGGGCTCAGACCCTGGTTCATGGTGTTGTCGGACGGCTGCCCGGTGAAGTGTGTGTTGACGCCGACGCCCGGTGCTCCCGCCTGGTTGTGGCACGACACGCAGTAGGCCGAGTTGGCGTTGTCGGCCATCAGGATGTAGCCGTAGTCGGTTCCGGTCGGGTCGTGCGGGTCGTGGCATTTGTTGCAGCCGCCGACGGGGGTGATACCCGTCGTCGAGATCGTCGGGTGCATCCATTCGTTCCCATCGTTGGTGGCCTCGGCGTAGTCGTAGGGATCCGCGGAGGAAACACCGCCGGTTCCGGCCACGGCTTCGTCGGGCGCGGTGCCGTTATGGCACGAGATGCAAAACGCCCCGTAGTAGCTGCCCGGCTGATTGTCCGCGAGAAGGACCGGGTGGGTCAGGCCGACCGGATTGGTTGTCTGAACCACCGCACCGTGGCCGGTGTGGCAACCCTCGCAGTACAGCGTGCCCCCGGTACCGGCGACGCCGTATGGATGGGTACTGCCGGCGGTGTGGTCGCCGAGCGCCTCGGCACCGGTGAACGGCGTCGCATCGTGGCAGGCCTCGCAGAAACTGCCGTTGACGCTCGTCACGATCAGAAAACCCCCCGATCCATTCGGATTCTGATTGTGCACATCGTGACAGGCGTCGTCGCCGCTGCAGTCGGTCCCGACCACTTTGTGCTGCTGGAGGGAAGCGTCGAAGGCAGTGGTCGCGCCCACGGATGTGACACCGCCGTCGTGGCAAGTGTAGCAGAGATCCTGCACGCCGGAAAATGTCCCGCTCGGTGTGCGGGCCCAGAGCTTGTCGCCCAGTGCATTGTGCGGGATGTGGCAGGCGAAGCACAGCTTTTCGCCGCTGCCCGTGAGATCGTGATCCGATCCCGCCACGCCGGCCAACGCCGTAACAGGGAACGCCAGCACTAATACCCCCGCCACGATGATGACAAGTTTTCTCACTACTTCCTCCTCGGTGATTCCGGGGGACCCGGTCTGCGTTTGACGCATATCCTTCAGCTCTATCTTCTCACGTTTCATCAGCCGACCCGGTACACGACGATTTGGTGGGGGACGCGGTTGACAACGTAGAATCGGTCGCCGCGGAAGAACAGGCCGCGGGGGGTGACGAATCTGATCTCGTCATTCATAGTGCCGAGCGCGGATTTGACCATCCCGTCGGGCGTGAATGACTGAATCACGCTCGACATTCCGTCGGAGACCCAGATCCGTCCCGCGCCGTCGACGGTAATCGCTTTGGGGCGCGCGAATGTGCCGGCCGACTGCCCGATTTCACCGAAGGCACGAATGAACTGCCCCTCGAGGTCGAACTGCTGGATCCGGCAGTTGATGACATCGACGATGCAGATGATGCCGTCTGGGGTGACCGTGAGTTCGTCGGGGAACCGGAACTGGCCGTCGCCGTCCCCCTCCTCGCCGACCGACCGGAGGATCTTGCCGCCGCCGTCCACAATCAGGAAGCGGTGATTGCCGGTGTCGGTCATCACGATACGGCCGTCATCAAGGACATGAATGCCGTTCGGGCGCAGGGGGACTTTGCCGTCCTCGACGGCCACGCGGATCCGGCGGATGAACTGTCCGCCGGCGGCAAAGACCTGGACATCGTGCTGGTCGATGTCGGTCACATAGACCTGATCCTGTTTGTCGATGAAGAGGGTGAACGGAATCTGAAAGGCGCCGGGCGGCGGATCGTCGGCCTCGCTCTTATCCATGAGTTCACCGAAGGAGAAGAGATGCTTGCCGCCCGGATCGAAGCAGTGGATGCGTCCGTTCAGCGCGTCGGTTACGTAGATGTTGCCCTGGGAGTTCACGAAAACGTCGGCGGGCTGGTTCATTGCTCCGTCCGGCCCGGCCTCGGTGATCACGAAAAGCTGTGTCAGCACAACCGGCTCGAGAACGATCTGGTCCTGCTCCATGAGCAGAGCATCCTGTTCCTCCAGGCTCAGGCCGTACTTGATGTGGCGCTCCTCGGACATTTCCGTCTCTTCGAAATCCGCATTCAAGGCCGTGAGAACGTAGTAGTACGTGTTTCCCTTTTCGAGCCCCTCTTTGTCGGCGTACTTCGAAGTCCGCGTGTTGCCGACAATCTCATAGCCTTCGCCGGGGGTGAGCGAACGGTGGACGTTGTAAGCGATCGCCCCGGGAACCTGATCCCAGTTGAGGAAGACCTTGTCCTGCTCGAGGCGCAGACCGACCCAGTTGGGCGGAAAGAAGCTGCCGGCGGCGGCCTCCGGGATCGTCACCGTCTTCTCGTTGGAGTACACCTCACCGCCGTCGGGGCCGACTCCGGCGATCCGGTAGACATAGACTGTGCCCGGCGTCAGTTCGGTGTCGAAATAGCGGTCGTCGTCGAGGGTCGCGATCTTCCGGAATTCGGCACCGGTTTCTTTTCGGTAGACGATGTACTCGGTGACGTCGGCGACCTTCTGCCACTTGAGACCGACTTTTCCCTTCAGGAAGAAGGCCGCCACCAGCTTCGGTTCGGCGGCGATCGATATCGTGGCCGCCACCAGCACCGTCACGGCCACCACGAACCCCAGTCCCCTGTTGGTTGTCATTTGCCCCATGCTTCAAGTGTTCCTATGCGACGCCATCCCCGGCACCGCGTTCACGAACAGAATCGTCCTCTTTAGAAATGATCGGCTGCCCAGCCGCGACTTGCAGTCGAGACGCGCTCCCGATGCCGGGCGGCAGTGATTTTCTCCTCATCCACGGTCGCTTCGCCCCAAATGTCCCCGTTCCAGCAGAGCATGCCCCCCGGCTGTGTCCATCCGCTTCACGCTATCCGTTTGCCAAGACTGAGCCACGTGACCCATTCGGGTGGTTGTGGGGCACATGTCGGAGGTCAGATGCCTGCCACTAATCGGTGTTCCGGTTCACGATAACTTTAATCCGGTATGCGGTGCCATGCAGGCGCTCGAAGTCAAGAGGGGGCACCGACAGCCCCAGCCGTAGGATGGCTCCGCTTACCTGGGTTCCGGCGTGTCGGGTCATGGTGTGCTCCGCCCACACCGCATGCGCGGCGCGACATGGACGGTGGAAGTTAGCGCGGCGTCGCCGACATGGCAACCACCGGCTCGGAACTACGGTGCGGGAAAGAGGATTTTCAGAGCTGCGTGATAGGCGTCAACGGTACTGTCGGTCTGGCCGGCCAGATGAAAGACCTGTCCCAGCTGATAGTGAACGGCGGGATCCTGCGGATTCAGTTCACGCGCCGCTCGCAACGAGTCGAGGGCTTCCCCCGTTTTCTGTTCCTGCGCAAGGCAGAGGGCGAGATCGAGCAGCGCCGGCGTGTAGGATCCGTCCAGAGCGAGCGCGGCCGCCAACTTTGCGCGGGCGGCGGTCGCCTGTCCCTGTCGCAGGAGGGCGTGGCCCCAGCCGGCCCAGGCGGCAACCGAGGTGCTGTCAAGCTGCACCGCGACGGCGAATTCGGCGGCCGCCTCAGGAAGGCGGTCCAATTCAAGGTAGATCTGGCCGCGCAGGTTGTGCGGGCCGGAGAAGAGCGAGTCGGCCTCCAGGGCCGGTTTGAGATTGGCCAGGGCCCGCTCGTACATTCGCTGATTCACCAGTTGCAGGGCCAGCAGATAATATCGTGAAGTCGTATTGGTGGGGACATATCCCCGCCGCAGCGCAACGGCTTCGGTCGGCTGCTTGAGGCCGAGCAGGACTTCGATCGTGTCTACGATGCGATCGCGGATGGTGTAGGAATACCCCGACGGCGCGAAGCGAAGCACGCCGGTGGAATCCATGATGGCCGCTGACGGGACGGCGATCACGCCATACTCGAAGAACAGCGCAAGCTCGTCATCGATCAGCACGGGGAACGGCAAGTCGAGTTCGGTTACCGTGTGCTCGATCAGCTTCCGCATGTCTGCCGATATCGTCTGGTTTTCGACGTTGACGGCGAAGATGCGGATCGATCCGTCGGGGTGGTCGGCGACGAGGGCCTTCAGGTCCTCGAGGATCTCGAGCGAGCGTTCCGACCAGGTCGCCCAGAACGCTACAATAATGACGTTCGCGCCTTCGGTTCTTTCGGAGCTGACCGTTTCCCCTGTCAGGAGATCCTTACCCTCAACCGGCGGGGCGGTCATTCCCTCCTGTAAGTAGCGGAAGGCACCGGAGGCCGATGGAACCAGGAGGATGCCGCCGGCGGTGAGCCAGGCGCCGATGAAAAGCCAGCGCATCCATTTGAGAGAGAACCTCACGGCGCCTGCCCTTCCAGGGCAATCTGAAGCGCCCGGTGCCAGGCGTCGACGGCCTGAACGGTGTCGGCCTGGGCGAGGGCGATCAGGCCCGAGAGATAATGGGCCTCGCCCTCTCTGGGTTTGACGGCCAGGACGGATTTGACGAGTTCGGCGGCCTCTTCATGCGCACCCGCGGCAATCCTGACGCGTGCCAGGAGGAGCTTCAGACGGGTCGACAGGGGCGCCTTGGCTACGCCTTCCTGAAGCACGGCAGTCGCGTCAGTGGTGTCGCCGGTGTGGAGGCGCAAACGGCCGGTATGGAAAAAGACGTCGGGATTCTTCGGATCACACTTCAGAGCCTCGGCAAGCAGGACCAGTGCCGAGTCATTGTCCCCGGTGTCGGCGAACACCAGCGACTGTTTCAAGAGTGCGCGGCACTGCTGGATCTGGGCCTGCCGGTCGAGGCGGGCGTCGTCGTCGGTCTGCCCCCCCGCGGGTGGCGCTGCGAACAACAGCGCCGCACATGCCGTGATGATGCCGATCCCCCTCATCATCGCCTGCCGGCTATTCCGTCCCGCTCGGGTTGTAGTCGAACGGCGCGTGGCAGCCGACCACGCAGTTCCCGCCGTTGCCTTTCTTGGTGAAAGTCACCGGCAACTCCCAGTCGATCTTTCCGAAAGGCACGGAGGTCCGTACGTGTTTCTCCTGCGTGGACGCATGCACCTGGTGGCAGGCGCGGCAGCTGCGTCCCTTTTCCTGCTTGTTAACGTGCACGAAATGCAGGTTGCGGTCGCCGTCACGGAAGTTGGTCAGCGTCGCCGTGTGTTCGTCGAGCGCCACCTGACGGTTGTGGCACTCGAAGCAGAGGGCGTAGTTTTCCTCCGCGTACGGGGTGTAGAACTCCGGCGGGAAGTACTGAATCAGAATCCGATGATAGTTGCTCCCGTGAGGGTCGTGACAGGCGTTGCAGTCGCCCTGCTTCACCGGGCCGTGGAGGTAGGTCTGCCGGCCGACGTACTCTTCCAGATCGGTGTGGCAGGAGAAGCACAGTTCCGTCTGGGGGACCGGGAACAGCTTGGGATTTTCGGACGCGTGCACGTCGTGGCAGTTGTCGCACTGCCCGTTGGCGACCGGCTCGTGACGGTTGGTTACGTTGGCGTAGGCCGCGATGTCCTCATGACAGCCGTAGCAGAGTTGCGGCTGATCGGAGGGCAGCAGGTAGCCGGCTGCACTCGCGTGCACCTCATGGCAGTTGGTGCAGTCGTCGGCTACAGGGGGATGGACGTGGCGCTGTTCCAGGAGTCCGCGCTGTTCCTGGTGACAGTTGAAGCAGATTTCCTCGGGCGCCGCCACCAACTGGTTTGGGTGGGCCGAGGCGTGCGGGTTGTGGCAGGCGTTGCAGTCGCCGACGGCGATAGGACCGTGGACGGAGGCCCCCTCGAACTTGGCGCGGTCGTGGCACACGTAACACAAGTCCGCCGCCTGTCCCTTCAGGGAAAAGCGATAGTCGGTCTGGTGCGGATCGTGGCAACCCACGCAGTCGCCGGTGGCGACCGGCGTATGGAGGTGATTCTCCAGCATCATGTCGCGCGTTGTTTCATGGCAATTGAAGCAGAGTTCTTCCTTTTCGGCGGCCATCACGAACTCGTGGTCCTTCCCTTCGACCCGGTTGTGACAGATGCTGCAGATGAACGCCCCGACGGGGCCATGCATCCATTTCTTGGTTCCGATCTCTGCGTGGCAGTCCTTTGTTACGCACCCGGCATCGCTCTGCGCCCGCACCGGGGTCGCCGCGGCCGCCAGCCATAAGGCCGCCGCCGGGATGAGGATCGCTCGCCTGTCCATCCAGCCTCCCACCGTACCGAACAATGAATGGTTCTTCATTCCTCTGTCTGATCTGCTGCGCAACTGCCGCACCGTCGCCGAGCACGACGCGGTCCAAGCAATATGACAAGATAACACCGCGGGTGGGCGCAACAATCGCCCTGCCCTCTTTTTGACAGTTTCGTCCCCTCCGGACGGCAATGAAGCGGCAACGGTTCTGAATTGACACGACGGGGAAGGCGCGGGCACCGCCGTTGCTTCTATCCTGTTCCCATTGAGCATGTTGGCAGGGTATGACGGCGCCCCTCGGTTCCGCCCCGGGGGCCGTGCCGGAACGCCGGTTCTTGAGCGTCAAAACGGGCGGGCCGCGTCCGCGGTCCCGCCCGTAGAGTAGACTAAGTTTGTCGTGAATGCGTCAGCCCGCCGTGGCAGGGGGGCGTTTCCGTCATCCTTTGGAGTCGCCCGCGGTCTGAGCGTCTCTGGCCTTCTTCTGTGATCGGATCAGTTCGGCTTTCAGGATTCTCACTTCGTGATTGATCCGGACAAAATCCTTGCCCCGGTCGCGTAGTTCCATGGCTCTGAAGATGGAATAGTCGTGCTGGCTGGCAATGAACTTCAGGTTGACGAGGTTGACGATATCGGAATCAGTGAGTTCGATCTTGCCCCACTGGTCGATCGGTCGGGTCTTGAACTTGTCGAAGATCGGACCGTAGGTCTTGCTGGAGATCTTGCCGACGACGATGACGTAGAAATCCTGCGGGCGCATGCCTTGCGCGGAAGCGATTTCCATCCAGGTGTCGCCGCGGGCGCGCCGTTCGGCGATGGTCTGGCAGGACAGTCTGGTCTTCTGATGAATCTGCACTGCGACCGGGATGTCCTCCATCTTAAGCTGGGCCGCCGTCAATTCCGCGATGACGTCCTCCGAGACGTTGTAGTAAATCGTCAACGCCTTGCGATAATCGTTGTCCACGTCGGACGCCACGACACTGCCGCCGACACACAGGCAGAGTGCCAACGTGACCAGTGGCAATGCCCACCTTGCATACATCAGGTCCTTCCTCTCTCCGGATGGATCGCTCCGCGTATTTCCCCCCACGGGTCGCCGGCTGCCGGTCCGCCCCCACAAGAGAGTTATCGTTTCATTCCGTGCGCTTCTTTACGGGCCGGGATGATAGGCGGACTTCAGCCGAGGTCCCGGCAGCTCTGACCACCGTGGAATGGCGGATCCTTAGTACGTAATTTCTCTTACTAACGAGGAGGTAAGTACGGTAATGCCCCTATGCCGTCGTCGATAATCGGCAGTGGCAGCGCCGCCGAACGTGTCGACGAGACCTCACGAATCTTCAGCGGTGATTTCTGTGGCCGTTCATCCGCCCAGCCGGTGCCGAACGATCTCACCTTCAACCATGAAGATAACGTCCTCAGCGATGTTCGTGGCGGAGTCGGCCATGCGTTCGAGGTGGCGCGAGGCGGACAAGACGTTGATCGCCCGTTCGATGATCTCAGGGTTCTCGCGCATGGCGGCCTGCAGTCGTGTATAGAAATCTCTGTTGATCGCATCGACTTCATCGTCGTCGGCGCAGATCTGCCGGGCAAGGACCGGGTCGCGGTTAATGAGGGCGTCGAGACTGCCGCGCACCATGGCCCGGACCTTTTCGCCGAGTTCCTGGATCCGCAGGGGAACGGCGATCGGATCATGGGCGGTGAGAAAGGCGGCGCGTTCGGCGATATTGACCGCCAGGTCCCCCATGCGCTCAAGGTCATTGTTAACCTTCATGACGGCGACGATGAAACGCAGATCGTGGGCCACCGGCTGGTGCAGGGCCAGGACCTTAAGACAGTGTTCCTCAACCTCGACCTCCCGTATGTCGATCAGTTTGTCGCCGCAGCGGACTTCTTCGGCCAGTTCGGGGCGGCGATTCACGAGGGCGAGGATGGCCTTGCTGGTCGCCTCTTCGACCAGCGTCCCCATGGCCAGCAGTTCCTTCTTGAGGCCGTCCAGATCGCGATGAAGATGTCGGGTCACCAGCGGTTCCTTTCTATGCTTAGCCGAAGCGGCCGGTGACATAATCGCCGGTCCGTTTCTCCTTCGGACGGGTGAACACCTGCTGTGTCTGACCGAATTCAATCAGCCGCCCCGCGTCGAGAAAGGCGGTGAAATCGGAGACGCGCGCCGCCTGCTGCATGTTGTGCGTGACGATGACGATGGTGTAGTTCTTCTTGAGTTCATAGAGAAGGTCTTCGATGTGCGCCGTGGAAACCGGATCGAGCGCCGACGCCGGTTCGTCCATGAGAATCACTTCCGGTTGCATTGCCAGGGCGCGGGCGATGCAGAGACGCTGCTGCTGGCCGCCGGAGAGATCCAGCGCCGATTCATTGAGGCGGTCCTTGACTTCATCCCACAAGGCGGCACGGCGCAGCGACTCCTCCACCAGCGTATGGAGATCACCTTTGTACCCGTTGATCGCGGGCCCCCACGCGACGTTCCGGTAAATCGACTTGGGGAAGGGATTGGGTTTTTGGAACACCATCCCGATGCGGAGGCGGACTTCCACCGGATCGACGTCATCGTCGTAGAGATCGGTGCCGTGAAAGAGGATCTGTCCCTCCATCCGGGCCGAGGGGATGAAATCGTTCATGCGATTGAAGGCGCGGATCAGAGTGCTCTTGCCGCATCCGGAGGGTCCGATGATGGCGGTGATGCTCTTTTCGGCAATATCCAGGCTGACTTGCTGAACCGCGGGAACCGTTCCGTAGAAGATGGAGAGATCGCGCGTTACCAGAATATGCCGGTTCCCCTGCGCCACCGCGGGACCGGTATCCGTGGGTTGTATGGTCAATCCAACCTCTACCATCGCGCTTTCCTCTGAGACCGTTGGCGGATCAGAATCGCCGCGGCGTTCATTGCCAGGAGAACCACTAACAGGACGATGATACCGCCGGCGGCGAGTTGATGGAATTCCTGCTGGGGGCGCGACGCCCAGTTGAAGATTTGAATCGGCAGGGCGGTGAACGCATCCAGCGGTCCCTCGGGGACGAATGCCACGTAGGTCAGCGCGCCGATCATCACCAGCGGCGCGGTTTCGCCGATCGCACGTGACATGGCGAGAATCACACCGGTGAGGACTCCCGGTAGCGCGCTGGGGAGCACGTGATGTCGCACGGTCTGCCACCGTGTTGCGCCGATCGCGAAGGCGGCATGGCGGATCGACATGGGTACGGCGCGGATCGCCTCGCGCGAGGCCATGATGATGACCGGCAGGATGAGCAGGCTCATGGTCAGGCTGCCCGCCAGGACCGAGCGCCCGAGGGCGAACCAGCGGACGAAAATCGCCAGTCCGAGGATGCCGTAGACGATTGACGGCACGCCCGCGAGATTGGCGATGTTGATTTCGATGAACGAGTTGATGCGGGAGCGGGCGGCGAATTCCTCGAGATAGATCGCCGCGGCAACGCCGGCCGGGATGGAAATGAGCGCCGTCAGGGCGATCAGCCAGATGGTTCCCCACAGCGCCGACTTGATCCCCGCCTGCTCCGCGAAACGCGACGGGAAGCTGGACAGGAATTGCAGATCAACCCAGCCGAATCCCTGACGGGTGACATGAATCAACAGGACGGCCAGGAGGGCGACAGCCAGCCATGTCAGGCCGGCGCACAGATGACGAAAGAGCCGCGCATTTCGTCGTCGGCGGGCGAGATTGGGTCGCAAATGATCGTCGTGCTCACTCATTCGTAGACCTCACGGAAGTGACGCATGACCCGATTGGCGACGATGTTGGCAATCAGCGTGATGCTGAACAGCAGTGCCCCGACGGTGAAAATGGTCTGATACTCGATCGTTCCTCTCGGGGTGTCACCAAGACTGACCTGGACAATGTACGCGGTCATGGTCTGGATGCTTTCGAGCGGGTTCAGCGTCAACCTCGGCGTCGCTCCGGCGGCCAGGGTGACCGCCATCGTCTCGCCCAACGCCCGCGAGAGGGCCAGAACGAATGCCGCCACCACGCCGGAGAGAGCGCCGGGCACGACGACCCGCGTGGTCGTCTCGTACGAGGTGGCGCCGAGGGCGTAGGCGCCCTCGCGCAGCGATCCCGGCACGGCGCGTAGCGCATCGTCGCAGAGCGAAGCGACCATCGGCAGGATCATGATCCCGACAACGATCGAGGCGCTGGCCGCGTTGAATACCTGCGTTCCGGGCAGCACCAGCTTGAGCACCGGAGTGATGAAGGTGAGGGCGAAATACCCATAGACAACGGTCGGGATGCCGGCAAGGATTTCCAGGATCGGTTTCGAAATGTTGCGCATGCGCGGCGATGCGTATTCGCTCAGATAGACCGCACTGGCCAGACCGGTCGGAATGGCGATCAAAGCGGAACCGACAACCACCATCAGGGTGCCGTTCAGCAGCGGCAGAACGCCGAATGACTTCGGTTCCAGAAGCGGCGTCCACCGCGTCCCGAACAGGAAGCTGAAAACGGAGACTTCCCTGAAGAATCCGACCGTTTCCCGCGCCAGGACAATGATGATCCCCAGCGTCGTGAGGACCGACAGAACGGCGAAAAGGAAGAGGACGCCACGGATCCCCCGTTCGGACCAGCGGCGGCGTCTCTTCCCGGTCAGTGTGGGTGCAACCGTTGTCATGGCCGCTTCAGGTTCCCGGCGATTCCACGGCGAGGATATCCTCGATGGTCATCCCGGTGGTTTTCTTCCCGGCGAATGCCGACCCGACGATTCCGTTATGGAAGCGTGCGGTGGCGAGTTGGTACGCCCGTGCGGGCAGCGCGACATAGCCCACTTCGCCGGCGAGCTGAGGCGCATGTTTCAGATAGAAATCCACGAACGCCTTGACCTCCGGACGTTCGGCGGCTTGGGCTCCGACATACAGGAACAGCGGCCTCGACAGGGGGGCATAGCGCCCGTCGTTGATGGTTGCTTCGGAGGGTGCAACCGGCCCCTTGCCGCCGTCGATCGGCACGACCTTGAGGCGTGAGGCGTTTTCGACATAATAGGCGAAGCCGAAGAAGCCGAGCGCGTTCCGATCACCGGCGACCCCCTGGGCCAGCACGTTATCGTCCTCGCTCGCGGTGAAATCGGCGCGGCAGCTCTGCGACTTCCCGTTGACCGCTTCGGTGAAGTAGTCGAACGTACCCGAGTCGGTTCCGGGTCCGTACAGGCGGATCGGCTCGGCGGGCCATTCGGGACGCACGTCGCTCCACCGCTGCACTGTGCTTCCGGGCTGCCAGATCTTCTTAAGCTCCTCAACGGTCAGCATGTCGACGAAGGTGTTGTCAGGGTGGACGACGACGGAGATGCCGTCGAAGGCGACCGGCAGTTCGATATACGCCACGTTGTTCTCGACAGCTTTGGCGATCTCCTGGTCCTTGATCGGTCGGGAGGCGTCGTTGATGTCGATTTCGCCGATGGTGAATTTCTTGAACCCGCCGCCGGTTCCCGAGATACCAACGGTAACACGGACGCGGGGATTGACTTTCTGGAATTCCTCGGCGACTGCCTCGGTGATCGGAAAGACGGTGCTGGAGCCGTCGATGGCGACCGTACCGGAGAGTTGCGATGTCTCGGTTCGCGCTCCCGGTTGTTCGTTGCCGCCGCCGCAACCAACCAACAGTACCGGCAGGGCTGCAATCAGCGTGAAGATGAGACGTTTCATATCAGCCTCCGTTTAGAAGTCAACTTGTACACGGGCAAGCAGTGCATCGGCGTTCCCGACTCCCAGGAGTGCGGCGTGGACGTAATTGAGCATGACGCGCGTGTAGGGATTCAGGTACCAGTTCAGCGCGAGGGTCAGATCTTCCATCGTGCCACCGTTGGTACCCTTATCATCCAGATCGATCTTCGAGTATCGCGCTGCGATCTCCCACGCGCCGGTGCCCTTTGCATCGTCGGTGAAGAAGTTGCTTCGGGGTTTGGTGCGGCCGAAGGCTCCGTCGGATGCATCGTACTTGCGGTGCTCGCCGGTGAGGAAGACGCCGGCCTGCACATAGAAGGCCCCGAAATCCGGATCGCCCATCTCCTCCGCATCGCAGAAGACGCGGATATACTCGGTCTGGATCGGTACCGGTCCGATAACGGCGGCGAACTCGCCGCCCACGAGGTTGGCCGCGTCGGCAGCAATGTCCCCGGTCGAGACGAACTTTGGCGCCAGATGTACGGACGGTCGCTGGGAATAGGAAACTTCACTGTCGTTGGGCCGGCGATGACTGAAGGCGGCGCCGATGTGGACAAGATTGCCGTTCTCCGCATCCTGCCAGGGCACAGCCGTGGCCCGGGCGGTGAAGTTGCGGTCGTGGTCACCGGTGCTTTCTCCGAAGTTGTCGGTATTACGGAACACGCCCGCGCTGAAGGTGACATGTTCATGCGCGAATGAGTTGTGCATTCCTATGCCGGAGTTGCGCGAAGGCACAAAGGCACTTGTCAGCGATCTCTCGAGAAAGGTAATGTACTTGCTTGAGGTCAGCTCCTCGAGGCCGAACGGTTCCTTGAAGTGGCCGACATGCAAGTGCCCGACAACGGGAATGCCGTCCAGACCAATGAAGACATCTTTGAATTCGGCGTCGCCGCCCGCGAAGTCATACTGGGCTTTGAAACTGACGTGCTGGTACAGCGTCCCCGACACGAACAGCCGGGCGCGCCGGAACTCGGTGCCGTCCTCGAAATCGCTGAACGCGGCGTTGAGTGCGTCGTCTCCCTCCACCGTCGTCCAGTCGCTTTGGATCCGTCCGCCGTACTTGATTTCCTTGTCTGCAGCCATAGCAGCCGATGTGTTCGCGCCGACGATAGCGCAGGCGGCGATGAGTGTCAACAGTGTCTTGTGATTCAATGCCGTCCTCTCCGGTTATGCCGACCCAGCGATCACGGAACCCCCTTGCCGTAAGAACGCGGAGCGGCGTTTCGAGGATGGAACCGTGGTTGTGTTAAGATCGCGTTAAGGCAGGATGAATATCCTTAACCGATCAGCCGCCATTCGCGCCGTGCTCGGTCGTCGGTGCCGGCGGCAGGCTGATCTCAAAAGTGCTGCCGAGACCGGGCGTACTCTTAAGTGCGATGGAGCCAGAGAGGGAGATGACGAGGTGTCGGACAATGGCGAGTCCAAGGCCGGTCCCGCCGAGTTCGCGTGAGCGCGCCTTGTCGATGCGGTAGAACCGTTCGAAGATTCGTTCCTGATGCACGGGGTCGATGCCGATGCCGGTGTCGGCCACCGCCAGCAGAATGCGGTCGGAGTCGCCTCGGACGCTCACGGTGATGCGGCCACCCGCTTTGGTGTACTTGAGGGCATTATCCAGAAGACTGCCGACAATCTGTTCCACCACGCCCGCTTCGGCGAAGACGGAAAGCGGCATCTGCGGCAGCTGCATCTCCAATGCGAGGTTATTCGCCTGGGCGGCGGCCGCGAAGGCATCGACCGTGTCCCGTATCGGTTCCCGAAGGTCGATCGGGTGCAGGGGGCGTGTGACCTTCTGTGATTCGATCCGTGACAGCGTGAGGAGGTCTCCCACCAGTGTTCCCAGGCGGGAAATCTGGTGGCGCAGCCGTCCCAGGAACTTCTGTCGGGTTGCGTCATCCATACTCGTATCCGACAGCATCGTCTCGACCAGGCCCTGCGCCGCCGTGATCGGGGTCTTCAACTCATGTGAGACATTGGCGACAAAGTCATGCCGGACCGATTCGAGGTGCCGCAGATCGGTGACGTCCTGGAGGACGATTACGACGCCGGACGCGTTCTGGTCGGTATCGCGCAAGAGGGAGGCGTACGCCAACATGATGCGATCGCGGGCAGGACCGGCGATGCGCATTTCCTCGGCGACCGGTTCGGATTCCGTCTGGGCGCGCGCGAGGATATCGGTGATGCCGGCAACGCGGGTTGCCTCACCGAGGATCCTGCCGAGACACCGCTGGGGATCGATACCCAACATACGCCCGGCAACGGAATTGATGTGGACGATACGTTCGCCGAGATCCACCGCGATGACGCCCTCCGCCATTCCGGCCAGAACGGCGTGCAACTGATTGCGCTCCCGGGAAATCATTTCCATCCGCTGCTGCGTCTGCTTGGCCATCGTGTTGAGTGCTGCGGCCAGCTGACCGATCTCGTCGCGCCGGTCGCTCCGGACCCGTCGCGCACATTCACCACGGGCAATTTCCTCAGCCAGCAGTGTCATCGCGCCAAGGGGAGCGGTGACCCGGCGCGCGACCCAGAATCCGAGCGGCAGCGCGACCAGCGCGGCAAGGAGGGCGCCGAGAATTACGACGCGACGGATCGACGCGAGCCGATGTCGGATGGTGGTCAGGGGCAGGGCCGTGCGGACGTAACCGATGGTCGCGTCGTCCTGCCGCAAGGGCAGGGCTACGTACATCATGTCGGTGCCGAGTGTCTTACTGAACCGCGTCGCCAGGCCCATCCCGTGCGAACGCGCCTGCAGGATTTCCGGACGGCTGCCGTGATTGTCCATCTGCGCGGGGTCATCGTCGGAATCGGCGAGAACGCGGCCGTCGGAGCCAATGATCGTAAGCCGTGTGTTCGTCTCACGACCGAGGGGGCGGATGCGCTCCTGTAAGAAGGGATACGCCGCCGTGAGACTGGAGTCGTGCGGGGCCGCCAGCAGTCCCCGCATCATCTCGGCCCGCGTTCGGAGCGCGTCCTGAATCTGGGCGAGCGTGTCCCGCTCGATCGTACGGGAAACCATCACCCCGACGATCGCCACGGTCAGGAGGATCAGGACGACGTACCCTGCATACAGCTTCCAGATGAACCCCGAACGGCGCATGGTTCACTCGTACCCTTCGCTGAAGCGGTAGCCGATGCCGCGGACGGTCTCGATCAGACTGCCGCGCGCGGCCAGCTTGCGACGGATCGAACGCACGTGGACGTCGATGTTGCGATCGGTCACGACGACATCCTCGCCGACCACTCGGTTGAGAAGTTGATCCCGGGTGAAAACGCGACCCGGGTGGGCGGCCAGGGTGCGCAGCAGACGGAATTCGGTGGCGGTCAGATCGACGGGCGTCCCGGCGACCGTCACGCGGTGCCGTAACAGGTCGACGACCACGTCGCCGCGGACCAGGCGCTCCTCGGTTGCGCTCCCGATCGATGTCGACGCCCGGCGCAGGACGGACCGGATGCGCGCCACCAGTTCTTTGACGCCGAACGGTTTGGTGATGTAGTCGTCGGCACCGAGGCCCAATCCGAGGACGATATCACTCTCTTCGCTCTTGGCGGTCAACATGATGATGGGGATGTCGCGCGTTTCGTCGTCGGCTTTCAGCGTGCGGCACAAGTCGAGACCGTCACGACTGGGGAGCATCAAGTCGAGCAGAACCAGGTCCGGTTTCTCCCTGCGTATCAGCTTCAGTCCCTCGTCGCCGTCTCTGGCCGTCAGCACGCTGAAACCCTCGCGTGTCAGGTTGTACTCGATAACCTTGCGAATGTCGGTTTCATCCTCGACGGCGATGATTTTGCGGCGCGACACGGGATTTCCTCCGTCCACGAGATCCGAAGGTGAAGGAAACACATTTTCGGGAAGTCGTAAAGGTCCAGGATTACGCGCTCGCCGCCGCGTCGGAACGGGCCGCAGGAGGGGGTTGAGGTGCACCCCCGCGGGGTTCCTCGTCATTCCTTAATAAAGAGGACCGCCCAGGCGCGCGCGATCTTCGGGCGGCCACCGAGTGTGAATCCCGCCTGACGTGCGGTGTTCTCCACGAGACTACACACTTCGGCTGATGCGTGATGCTTAGGTTCCGCGAGGAGAAATCTCCCCTTCGGCCTCAGTCCATTGAATATCTCGGTCATCAATCGGTGAGGATCAGCCGCATGGTGCGCAACATAGAACGCGAGCGCGAAATCGATCTGACTGGCCAGTTCATCAATGCCCAGGCTGTCATCGCTGCAAACACGAGTGTCGATACGTTCGGACAGCCCCGCCTTGGCCGCCCGATCGTTCAGTTCCCGGATCTCTTCAGCTTCGAGATCGACAGACACGACCCGACCCTTCGCCCCAACCATTCGAGCCATAGGGAGACTGAAATACCCCGTCCCGCAGCCGACATCGAGAACCGTCATGCCGGGCGATAGGTAGCCCCCGAGGATCCTCTGGGGACTCTGATAGATGCGCCTCAAGAATATGTAAGTGATGTGATCGAGCCACCGGGTCCAGATCATGCCGGCCATATCGCCTCCTCAGCGCCTGATCTGCGCGTTACGAGTTGCCGAGAGCGTAGGCTCGAACGGCTATTATATAGTGTAAAGCCGCGATCGGTTCGCAGCGCAGAGTCTGATGGACAGTCCGCAGGCTTTCGTAGCGGCAGTCGGTCCGCGCGACCGGCCCGCCTACCTCTTCTTCTGCCGCATCGCCGCCAGGATTCTCTCCGGCGTAATCGGGAGGTCGGTGACCCAGACGCCGGTGGCGTTGGCGATCGCGTGGGCGACCGCCCCGAGGACCGGGAGGGTGCTGCCCTCGCCGATCTCCTTGGCGCCGAATGGGCCGCGCGGCTCGTACGAATCGACCAGACCGCTGAAGATCTCAGGTGCGTCGCGGATCGTCATGATCTGGTAACTGTGGAAGTCGGGGTTGAGGATGCGGCCCTTGTTGTCGAACTGCGTCTCTTCGAGGATTGTCTCGCTCGCTCCCATGATCACCGCGCCCTCGACCTGCCCGTGCACACCGCGCGGATTGATCGGGGTGCCGCAGTCGTGGTAGTCGGTGAAACGGTCGAGCGTCACTTGGCCGGTTTCCATGTCGACCGTGACCTCGCAAACCGCGCTGCCGAATGAAAACGCGGGACTGGTTCCGACCGTGGCGCCTTTGTAGTCGCCGCCGAGTCCGTCGGGCGGTTTGTACCACCCGGTGCCGACCAGCGGCCCAGTGTCGTTGAAGTACTGGCGCGCGACCTCTTCCCACGGCACGCTACGCGACGGGTCGCTGGTGACATACATCTTCGCGTCACGGACGGAGACTTCGGACGCCTCGCATTCGAGGAGCTTGGCCGCGTACGGCATCATTTTAGCGACGACGTCGCGTCCGGCGCGGGCGACCGCGTGCCCGCCCATCAGCGTCACGCGCGATGAGTAGGCGCCGAGATCGAGCCCCGAGATGTCGGAGTCTTCGCTGCGGATACGCACCCGCGACGGCGGAATCCCCAGCGCCTCGGCGCACATCTGCGTTAGGACCGTATCGGAACCCTGGCCGATCTCGGCGGCGCCGATCAGCAGCACTGCCGCGGTGCCGTCCTCGCTGATGTGGACGATCGCATTCGCGTGCGGGAAGATCGATCGCTTCTCAAACGGGGCGCGTCCCTTTTCGTGGGAGAGCTGCACCTGGCCGCGGTAGATCGAATACCCCGCGCCGGAGACAAACCCGCCGCAGCCGATGCCGATCCCCTTGCCGCGCGGCAGGCGGCCGTATTTCTCGTTCCAGTTCGTCTTTTCGGCGACTTTGTCGAGGGTGGCGCGGAATTCGCAACTGCCGATGTCGAGATCGTTGACCGTGATCGTGTTCGGGTCCATCGCGTTGCGGCGGCGGATTTCGACCGGGTCGATCCCGAGTTCGTCGGCCATCATCGTCAGCAGGCATTCGAACGCAAACCGTGGCTGCGGTACACCGTGCCCGCGCATCGCCCCGCAGGCCGGCTTGTTGGTCATCACCCGGTACCCTTCGTACCTGTAGTTCGGGATGTGGTACAAGGTCGGGATCATGCTCCCGGCGTAGTAGGCGGTGGCGACTCCGAACGACGTATACGCGCCGCCGTCGAGATAGATCTCACTGTCGAAGGCGCGAATCTTGCCGTCACGGTCGACGCCGAGCCTGAAGTTCATGTGCTGCTTGTGGCGGCCGCGTCCGTGACGGAACATCTCCTCGCGCGAGAAGACCATCTTGACCGGACGGCCGGTCTTGCGGCTCAAGAGCGATGCGCAGAGGTCCAACGGCGTGGTCTCGGCCTTGCCGCCGAATCCGCCGCCGACCGTGGGACGCATGATCCGGATCTTCCCGAGTGGCATTTCGAGGACATGCGCCATCATGTACTGCACGTAATGCGGGACCTGCGTCGAGGTGTAGAGCACCAGCGTGCCGTCGGCATCCCATTTCGCGATCGACGCGCACGGTTCGAGCGGCGCCTGGTGCACGTGGTTGCCGGTGAACTTCTCTTCACGGACCAGAAATGAATCACCGAACCCGCGTTCGACGTCGCCGAAGTGATGCGAGATGTGCGTGTTGATATTCCGCTCGTAGCGGTCGTGGAGCTGCGGCGCGCCTTCCGCCAGGGCGGAGAACGGATCGAAAACCGCCGGCAGTTCCTCGTACTCGACTTCAATCAACGCGCAGGCCATCTCGGCGGTGCGCTCGTCAATCGCCGCCACGGCGGCGACCTGGTCGCCGACATAACGGACCCTGTCTTTCGCCAGGACATACTCGTCGTAGCGCGCGGGCGAGACGCCGTACAGAATGTCGGGGACATCGGCACCGGTGATCACCGCGAGGACACCTTCGAGGGCGCGCGCTTTGGATGTGTCGATCCGCTTGATGATCCCGTGGGCGATCGGTGAACCGAGGATCTTCCCGTGGATCGTCCCCGGCAGGGTGATATCGGCGGTGTACTGGGCGCGGCCGGTAACCTTATCGACCGCATCGACACGCGTCGGCGATGAGCCGACCGTGCTGAAGCGGTCGCCGAACGACGGCGTGTCTTCGTGCGCCGCGTCGCTTTCCTTCGTCATACCGGCGGCCTGCCGGACCGAACGCAGAATCCCGGTGTACCCGGTGCAGCGGCAGAGGTTGCCGGAGAGCGCGGTCTTGATTTCGTCGTCGGTGGGGCTGGGGTTTTCGCGCAATAGTGCGGTCGTTGTCAGGACCATCCCCGAAGTGCAGAACCCGCACTGGATCCCGCCGTTCTCCACAAACGCTTTCTGGACCGGGCTCAGTGCGCCGTCGACCGCGAGTCCTTCGATCGTCGTGATTGCGCGGCCTTCCATGTCGCGGGCGAGGAGGAGACAGGCGTTCATCGGCTTGTTGTCGATCAGCACCGTGCAGGCGCCGCAGTCACCGAGGTTACATCCCTTCTTGGTGCCGGTGAGGCCGAGGCGGTTGCGCAACAGGTCGAGCAGAGTCTCGCCGTCGTCGAAGGCGACCGTGTACTTGCGGCCGTTGACCGTCAGGGTGCGGGTGACGCTCATGAGGTGGTTTCCTTTGCGCGTTGAGATGCGGCGGCGAGGGCGCGCCGGGTGAGAACCGTGACGATTTCGCGGCGGAAGTCGGCGGTGCCGCGCACGTCGGTGATCGGAGCGGCGGCGGCGGCGGCCAGACGGCCCGCTTCTCCGAACGATTCATTGTCGGGGCTGCGGCCGATGAGATATGCGCGGACCGTTGCGGCCAGGAGCGGCGTCGGGGCGACCGCGCCGAGGACGACCCGGGCGTCGCCGATCGTGCCGTCGGCGTTGAGCTGCAACCCCGCTGCCACCCCGGCGACCGCGCACGAGTTGGCGCGACGGTGCGCGAAACGGGCATAGGCGGCGCCGAACCCGGACGGGGGCTGCGGCACGAGGAGTGCCGTGACAATCTCATCGGCGGCGCGGATCGACACGCGCGGGCCGAGAAAATACGATTCGAGCGGGATAAACCTCTCCCCGGTCGGCGACTGGAGTGCGACCGACGCGCGCATCGCGATCAGGATCGGGGGCATGTCGGCCGAGGGGACGGCACTGGTGATATTGCCGCCGATCGTGGCCATGTTGCGAATCTGCGGCGCGGCCAGTTCGCGGACCGCATCGAGCAGCGGCGCGAACCGCTCGCGCACCACCGGCGATGCGGCCAGTTCGGCGGCGGTGACCAGCGCCCCGATCCGCAGGCCGGACGCATCGGCTGCGACCCCCCGGAGGGCGTCGATCCGCCCGATCGCGATCAGATGCCCGACCTTATCCCGGCCGGTCTTCAGATCGACCAAGAGGTCGGTCCCGCCGGCCAGGTAGCGGGCATCCGGGGCAAAGCGCGCCATCAGCTCGGTCGCCTCGGCGACCGTGGTGGCATCATGGAATTCAACGTCAGGCAGGTACATAGCTGTCTCCCTGTCCCCGCCCAGAGGGCGGGGGCGAAACATCCCATAATCGTACGTTTGGGGGGTGGGGTCAAGCGTGGGGGCGGTGTGGACAATTGTCCGCCAGAACGGCGTCGGGCGGACATCTGATACCGACCACTCCACTCACCCGGAACCCGGCAAGTCGTCATGCCCGTGAAAACGGGCATCCAGCAGGTGGCGAGAGTCCTTGGATTCCCGCCTTCGCGGCGATCAGTCAAGTCGTTGCGCAATAGGAGCATATCGACGCGGACGCGAGTGCGATGCCGTCCCGTGTCGCAAGTTGTGTCGCGAGTTTGTCGCAAGTTTAGCGGGGGGGGGCGGGGAGACTGTAGACGAGTTGGTTGGTGGCGCCGCCGGCAACGAGGAGGGCCTTCTCGAGGAGGGTTTTGAGGTCGCGCTGGAGTGTACGCCGCGCCACATCGGGGAAGTGCAATTCCAGATCCTGGATCGTGAATGTCGGGTGTTCCAGCGCGAACGCGATGATGTCGCGTTGCCGTTCCGACAGGCCGTGCTTCTGTGCGAGAATGTCGGTGCGAATCACTTTCTCCCCACGCGTCTGGACCTCCGCCATTTGGGTCGCCAGGCCCTCGGTGAAGTACTCCAGCCATTGCGTCAGGTCCATGCCGCATTCGCGGACGCTCTGAATGGCACGGTAGTAGGCCGGCCGGTCGCGGTCGTAATACTCGCTGATGGTGAACAGCCGTTTGAAGTCATAGCCGCTGCGGCAGAGGCACAGGGTCGACAGGAGTCGCGCGCTGCGTCCGTTTCCGTCGAGAAAGGGATGGATGTGGACCAATTGAAACTGGGCGACACCGGCGACGAGGACCGGAGTCGACAGGGGCTCACTGCCGAGCCACGTGACCAGTTCGGCCATCAGGATCGGCACTTCATTGGCGGGGGGCGGTGTATAGATGACCGCACCGGTCAGCGAATTGACGACATAGTTCTGAACGGTGCGGTACGCGCCCGGTGTGGCCGCGTCGCCCCGCACCCCCTGCACGAGGAGCTTGTGAATCTCGCGAATCAGACCCTCGGTGACCGGCTCGCCGCTGCCCAGGTACCCGGCCACGAGGTCGAACGCCTCGCGGTAGTTCAGCAGCTCGCGCGCGTCATCCGGGTCGGCTTCCGGGACCGGCTGCCCGGACAGAAGGCGCTCCGATTGATCGAGGGTGAGTTGACTGCCCTCGATGTGGGTCGTGTGGTGGGCTTCACGAACCAGCGCGCGCGCCTGCATCTGCGCAACCCAGTCCTCCGACAGCTTCGCCGCCTCAAGAAAGCCGCGCGCCCGCTCGATCGTCGTGAGCGCCCGCGTAACCGCGTCGGTTATTGTGAACCGGGGGTCGAGAGCCATACCTCAAAATCGCGGGTTTGGGGGGTGGGGTCAAGGGTGGGGGCGCTGATGCTCGCCTCCCCGATCAACCGGGGGACCCGCACATCGTCATGCCCGTGAAAACGGGCATCCAGGAAGGGGAGAGAGTCTCTGCCGAAGGTCCCGCCTGCGCGGGAATGACGAAGATGTTGGTGGCCGGATCAGAACCTGGAACCCCGCAGCGATTCGTCAAGTCGTTGTGAGGCATGGGAATATTGACGCGACGCGGTGTCGCAAGTTGTGTCGCGAGTTTAGCGCAAGTTCAGCGGGGGGATTCGGGGAGGCGGCTTCATTTGGGGGACAGGGGGGTGAAAGGGTGCCTGAGGTCTCAGGTGCGGAGATGGAGGCGGTTGTTCAAGATTCTCTTTCACTGGCAGGGTTGAATCGTTATGTTCAAGTCTGGATCAGCGAGGAATGAGAAGGCTCCGTGAGGAGTCGGAGAGCACATAACGGCCTGTGATTGCGTTCGATCGGTGCATGGAACGTGTGACCGCCTGCGGCTTGCACGAGGATCGGTGCGCTCGCACTGTAAGACTCTGGCGGATGCAGCACCCGCCGCGCCGCGTGCCGCAGGTTATGCGCAACGTCAAGTGGCCGAGGTCAGTGGTCGCACCGTGATACAGAGGAGGATCCGTTGAGTAGCAAGTTGAGAATCCGGATCGGGGAAGTTGAGATCGACTACGAGGGTCCAGAGGAGTTTCTTAAGGAGGACCTACCTCAGCTTCTGAAGACAGCGATGGAGCTCCACGAAGCGTCTGGTTCCCCGGTGTCTCGCAACGACGACAAGAAAGGCGGCGCGACCGGCGCTGGTGCAACGGGCGGCGGAACACTCTCGTTGACGACGAGTAGCATTGCCGCGAAGTTGGGTTCGAAATCCGGCGCGGAGTTGCTTACCGCAGCTGCAGCTCATCTCGCTCTCGTGAAGAGAACGGAACCGTTCACTCGTCAGCAACTACTCAAGGAGATGAAGAGCGCAACTTCCTATTACAGCAAGAACTACTCGGCCAATCTCTCAGGGTACATAAAGACGGCGCTTCAGAGGGGCGGACCCTTGTCGGAAACCACCAAGAACTCGTACGCCCTGACAGCAGGCGCACGTGCTGACTTGGAGAAGAAGCTTGCTGACGACTGAACAGCTCAAGCAGGTCGTGCATCAATCGGGAGTCACGAAGACTGACTCGGCGTTACTGTGCGTTGCGGCGGCCGGCGGAAGTGCAGTGTCCACGGCTACGGTGCGGAAACTCGCAGTTGAAACCGGGGTAAGAGGCGCGAAGGGGATCAACTTCTCGGCCCATCTGTATGCCGCGGATGACAAGGTCTTCAAGACACCGAGCGGCTGGGAATTGACGTCAGTTGGACGTGGGCACGTGGCCGCACTGGCTGGCAAGAGCTTGTCTGCATCTCCTGCTGCCACGGAGGCCAAGGCACTCCGGGCACTTTTGCCTAAACTGAAGAACGATGATGCCCGAGCGTTCCTTACAGAGGCAATTGTGTGCGCGGAACAGTCGCTGTTCCGAGCTGCGGTCGTTCTCTCGTGGGTGGGCGCCATCGCACTACTTTACGATGTGGCAGTGGCAAAGCACTTGGCCGGTGTGAATGCCGAGGCGACCCGCCGCGATGCTAAGTGGAAAGCCGCGAAGACTACCGATGATCTCGGACGGTTGAAGGAGAGCGTCTTCCTTGAGATCGCACAGATGGTTGGACTCTTCGGGAAGAACGTGAAGCAGGAACTAGAGGGCTGCCTGAAGCTCCGCAACGGGTGCGGTCACCCCAACTCGCTCAAGATTGGCGCAAACAAGGTAGCGGCCCACCTAGAGACCTTGGCGTTGAATGTCTACGCAGTCCATACGTAGGCGGGTGGCCCACACCTCTGGGGCCTGTTGAAAAACCCCTTGCCGGCGATCTGCGTCTCATCTATTTGCGGCATGCAGACACGACGCGCGAAGCTGGGATACGGGATGATGTTGCTGCCGGCGATGGAGAGCTTCATTCCGGAGGATCATCCGTTACGTCAGCTGGACGGGGTGTTGGACCTGTCGTTCATCCACGCGGCGGTGCGGGGCCGGTATTGCCAGGACAACGGGCGTCCCTCGGTCGACCCGGAAGTGGTGATCCGTTTGTTTCTGATCCAGGCGATCGATGGGATTCGGTCGGTGCGGGAGCTGATGCGCCAGGTGCAGGTGAACTTGGCCTACCGTTGGTTCATCGGGTACGAGTTGACGGAAGAGCTGCCGGATCATTCGACGTTGTCGCGGGCGCTGGACCGGTTCGGGGACGCGGTGTTTGATCAGTTATTCCGCCGCAGCATTGCCCAGTGCCGTGCGAGCGGTCTCATCGAGGGCAAGGTGTTGCATCTGGACGCGACCGTGATCCGCGCGGACATCCAGAAGGATCAAACGGGTCGTCCGGGATGTTCGGATCCGGATGCACGGTTTGGCTGGGTACCGGGTGTACCGGGCTACAAGCAGCAGACGGTGGCGGATGGGAAAGCGCGGGTAGTGGTGGATGTTTCGGTGATGTCGGCGGATCACCACGAACATGAGGGGGCGATTGACGCGGTAGACCGGGCCACGACGAACGTGGGCCAGGCACCGGAGGCGGTGTGCGCCGACGCGGCCTATGCCAGTGGTCGCAACAGAGCGGCGCTGGATGAGCGTGGTGTACGTCTGGTGAGTCCGCCGCCGAAGGTGAGCGCACGCGCTGGTCGTGATCACTTCACCACGGAGGACTTCGCGTATGATGAGACGCGGGATGAGTTCACCTGTCCGGCAGGTGCGACATTGCGGTGTGTTGGTCCGGCAAAGGATCGACCGCGTCAGCGTCGGTATCGGGCGTTACGCACGGTGTGTCGCGCATGTCCCTTAAAACCGCAGTGCACCATAGCCACCCAGCGCACCTTGAAGGTGAGTGCTCACCATGGCGCACTCATTCGGCTGCGCGCAGATAGTCAAACCGAGAGTTTCCGACGATTGTACCGGACACGTGCGCCGGTGATCGAGGGCGTCTTCGCCGAAGCCAAGCAGTGGCACGGGTTGCGGCGCGCCTGGCGGCGCGGTCTCTCCAACATGCTGATCCAGAGTCTGTTGGTGGCGGCGGTCTTGAACTTTAAGCGGTTGATGGCCGCATCGGGGCCCTTTTGGCCTCTGTGTCAAGCCGTGTACGTGCTCGTGACCGCTGCGCAGAAGATGATCCGAGCCATTCAAGATATCACTCGTCACTTGACGGCTCGCAACCTGCACCCGGCACCAACACACTGACCCGCACGCAAACCGGGCCTTTTTCAACAGGCCCCAGAGCTGTGGGGTACCAGGTCATGGCTGAAATACGGAGACAGTCCTAAGAAACCCGGACGGGCCGTCCGGGCCACATCCCCGGAGCGTCACGCGCACCCGCCGTACATCTAGAGCCTTGTCCCGGAAGAATCTGGCGTCCCCAACGAGATTCGAACTCGTGTCGCCGCCGTGAAAGGGCAGTGTCCTAGACCGGGCTAGACGATGGGGACGCAGTGCCGCCAAATCCCGCGCCCGGCGCGGGATTCGCAGAGACGCCTATTTACACGATTTCACGCGGTTGTCAAGGTCATTTACAGGAGGAAATCGTTCTGTGCCGGGTTGCTCGAACCGTTCGGGTACTGGCGGGCAAACGACGCCGGCAGGCTCTGAAGCGCCCGCATATACTGCACCCGTTCGAAAGCCGACGGATCCTCGCAATGGGCATGGCTCATACTGCCCTGCATCTGCCGCACCGACTCGTACTCGTGCTCGACCATCCACTTACCCATGTCATCCAACACCGTGCGCAGGTGATCAATGCCGAACTTCAGAAGTGCGGCGCACATCATCGTCACATCGGCGCCGACCATAAGGGCTTTGAGCGCGTCTGCCCCCTCGTGGATGCCGCCGGTGGCCGCCAGCGAGGCCTTGATCCGGCCGTGCAAGACCGCGATCCAGCGTAGCGGGAGACGTAGCGCCTGCGGCTGGCTCAAGAGTACGTTCGGGGTGACCTCCAACTGTTCGAGATCGATATCGGGCTGATAGAAGCGGTTGAAAAGGACCAGCGCGTCGGCCCCCGCCTCATCAAAACGCGCCGCCATGTGGCCCATCGCACTGTAGTACGGACTCAGCTTGACCGCCACCGGGACCTTCACCCTCGATTTGACCGCTTTGAGGATGTCGATACACGTCTCTTCGACCTTTGTCCCCGGCATTTC
>DATKYL010000345.1:0-8972 GCA_035528515.1 Acidobacteriota bacterium
ATAGACTCCGCGCCGACGGTGGCGTGGCCGCGGAGTGCGTAGCTCGGCCCCGTTCGCCTCTGATAGTATGCCGATCCCAGCGTGATCACCAGCGCCAGGAGCCAGAGAAGGAGAGATTTTGTCCGTTGACCCACCACAATGATCCCCTTGGTTGAGCTTCGGTGACCGACAGCGAGAAACAGGACGGGCCGCCGGCGAAAGACAGGTCGATTCGAGATTCATCCCCATCAGCCCGACCTGCCTTGCCCATCGGCCTAAAGAGCAACGATCGGATCGGGAAATCTACACCTTATGAGGTGTCTATCGGGCCGCATGTTCCCATCGAAGCGACCGGGCCATTCGCCGTGCCCGGGTGATGCGATCACGTTGGGCCGACCCTGCCAGCCCGACCCGGGCCCCGTCAGCCGAGCCGACGGGCAGGAGACCCGGGCAAGGATCCCGAGCTTACCGCCACTGCGCGATGTCCGCCCACTCCGAACCCGGTTGACCCGCCCCAGAGTCGCATATATCTTAGCCGTTCTGCCTGCGCATGGGGCACAGGGACAAAGGAGCGTATCGTGAAGGAAGTATCCGTCGACAGTGTGCGTAACGTGGCTCTCGTGGGACACGGGGGAACCGGCAAGACCGCCTTATGCGAGGCGATGCTGTATGCTATGGGTGTCGTCAATCGTATGGGCAAGACCGATGAGGGCAACACCGTCAGCGATTACTCCGAAGAAGAGATCGCTCGGAAGATGTCCGTCTCCCTGGCCCTGGCGCACGGTGAGTGGCACGGCAAGAAGATCAACATCGTCGATACGCCCGGTTACGCCGACTTCGTGGGCGAGGCGATCGGCGGTCTACGTGCGGTAGAGTCCGTGATTTGTGTCCTCAACGCCCCGGCCGGGCTCGAGGTCGGCGCCGAGCACCTCCTGCAGCGCCTCGACGAGACCGACCTGCCTCGCGTGTTTTTCCTCAACAAGATGGACAAGGAACACGCCGATTTCCGCGCCGGCGTGGCCGCCCTTGCCGAGAGATTCGGGACCAGGGCCGTGGCCGTCCAGTGGCCGATCGGTGAGGCCCTCGAGTTCAAGGGCGTGGTCGACCTGATTGCGATGAAAGGGTATGCGACCGACGCCAAAGGCAAAGCGACCGATCTGGCCGTGCCCGACGACGTGAAAACCGCTGCCGAGGAAGCTCGTGCCAAGATGATAGAGGCGGCGGCCGAGGCGGATGACGAGCTCCTCGAGAAATACTTCGATGCCGGGATTCTCACCGATGATGAACTGCGACGCGGGCTCCAGAAGGCGGTCGCTTCGGGGAAGATGTTCCCGATTCTCTGTGGCGCGGCTGCCTCGGCGGAGGGCATCACCCCGCTGCTCGACTTCATCGGGCAATTCTGCCCCTCGCCGATCGATCGGCCTGCTGTGGTCGTGAGGGGGCTCTCGGACGAGGGTGAGGTTACACGCTCGGCCAACACCGATGAACCTCTCTCCGCACTCGTGTTCAAGACCATCTCCGAGCCGCACATTGGCGAGCTGTCGGTCATTAAGGTAATCTCCGGCAGGCTGTCGCATGGCGGCGAGGTCATTAATACCACCCGCGACGAGACCGAGCGCATCGGCCAGGTCTATGTACTTGTCGGTAAGACCAGAGCCGAGGTCGGTACCCTCAACGCCGGTGACATCGGCGCCGTGGTCAAATTGAAAGCGACCCACACCGGCGACACCCTGGCTGACAAGAAGGCCCCGGTTGTCCTGCCACCGCTCGAATTCCCCAGCCCGATCCTGGAGATGGCAGTCAAGCCCGCGGCCAAAGGTGATGAGGAAAAAATGGGGGCCGGTCTGTCGCGCCTCCACGAGGAAGACCCCACCTTTTTCCATAGGGTGTTGCCCGATATCAAGCAGACGATTCTCTACGGTCAGGGAGAGATGCACTTCGAGGTTGTGACCAGTAAGTTGAAGAAACGATTCGGCGTCGACGTCACTCTCGAGAAGCCGCGCATCCCGTACCAGGAAACGATCACCGGCCAGGCCGAGGTCGAATACAAGTACAAGAAGCAGACCGGGGGCCGCGGCCAGTACGGGCACGTTTTCCTGCGCTTATCCCCGCAGAATCGCGGCGATGGCTTCGAGTTCGCCGACGAGATCAAGGGCGGCGTGATTCCTTCCAAGTTCGTTCCTTCGGTTGAAAAAGGCGTTGTCGAAGCGATGGTAGAGGGCGGGCTGTCGGGGCATCCCGTGGTCGACGTGAGGGTCGCGGTCTTCTACGGCTCGTACCACACCGTCGACTCGTCCGATATGGCCTTCAAGGTGGCCGGATTGATGGGATTCAGAGAGGGATTCCTGAAGTGCAGGCCGGTCATGCTCGAGCCGATCTATGAAGTCGAAGTCAGCGTCCCCGATGAGTTTACCGGGGACGTGATGGGTGACATGTCGAGCCGGCGGGGACGAATTCTGGGAATGGACCCGGTGGGCAAGTGGCAGCGGATCCGTGCCCAGGCACCCCAGGCCGACCTCTACAAGTATTCCACAACTCTGCGATCACTGACGCAGGGTCTCGGCACGCACACCAGCAAGTTCTCGCACTACGAGGAAGTCCCGCGCGAAGTCGCCGACAAGGTCATCGAGGAAGCGAAAGCCGCGAAGAAGGCGGCGGAAGAATAACGTGGCAGTGATCGCTCGGCGCGGCGAACCACTCATCTCTCTCGCGAAAGGGGGGCGGGATCTATGCGAAATCGACCAGCCGTGACGGCTCTAATAGTCACCGCCGGACTGCTCGTGCCGGTGCTTCTGCCCGACGTGAGCGCTGCACAGACACCCGACGTGAGCGCAGCCGGGACCGAATTCCGCCCGGGGCAGTTCGTGATCTGGCCCTCGGGATCGCTGGCATTCCCGACCGGACGATTCGCGGAGGAGGATCTCGACTCCTCCTCCCTGAAGATCGGGCTCAAAACGCTCGGGTACGACGCCGCCCTGGACTTGGGGTACGTCCTGTCCGAGGACGCTATCATCGGCCTCGCTTTCGGTTACAGCCGCTACAGTTTCGACCTCACGCCCGAGATCCTCTCGATCTATCGGGAACGAGGAATCGAGGTGGACGCGGGGCATAGCGCCACGATTCAGGCACATGCCTGGTTGCGATACTTGCTGCCCGAGCCGTTCCCGTATTGGCGGCCGTATGTGGTTTTGGGGGCAGGTGTTGGACGGCCGAAAGGGACCGTCGAGTACGCCGGCCCGACGCACCTCGGGGAGCTGTCCGTGGTTGACCAGGAGAGTACGGTCAACCTCTCAGCCTTCATGACCGGGGGGGTGGGGTCGCTCATTCCCGTTTCACCCCAGTTGGCATTTTGCTGCGAAGCCCGCTACAATCGCATTTCCAGCAAGGGCACGGCACGAACCGACGCGTTCACGCTCGAAGATGGCAGCACGGTCGAGGTGAAGTACGGGGAAGAGGGCGGCGAGCAGTTCCGGCTCAAAGCCAAGTCCAACACTGAGTGGTGGGAAGTACGCGCGGGAATTCTGTTCTTCCTGAAGTGAGACCACCTCGTCCGCACCACGCCGATCGACGTAACTGACAGTCCACCAACAGGGTTCTGACGCTTCGCCCGCTCCGGGAGGAGCGTCTTTTTCCTAATTGATTGGCAATTATACTCTTGACAGGTATCGATCCCGTCTTTTTACTCAGGCCGACCGTCCCGGGGAGGGGCTATGTCGGGAACGGTCACGGAGTTGGGAAGAAAGGGAAGTCACACCATTAAAGGAGGGTTTATGAAGAAGTGGGTAGTGTTGGGGGCAGTCGCGGTATTCGCCGTGCTGGCCACCGGCAGCGTGGCTCAGGCGGAATTCGGCGTCGGAGTCAAGTGGACGGGCAACGGGATCACTCCGAACATGGTTCTGCCGATCAAGCTGCAGTCTGGTCTGGTCATTGAGCCTTCCGTGGGCTTCGTGAGCGTGAGCGTTGATGCGGGCACAACGACGACTTTGGCCGCCGTCGACATCGACGATCTGATGGAAGGCACGATCTTCAATGTTGGGGTGGCTGTCGAGAAGTACATGGAGATGGACGGCATTTCCCCATTCTTCGGAGCCGATGTTCAGATTCAGATCGGTTCACCCGAGGTAGGCGATTCCTGGACCGACTTTGGATTCGGTCTTTTCCTCGGTGGCGCGGCTGAGATCACCGACAAGGTGGAAATCCTCGGGTCATGGGGCCCGGAGGTGGTTCTCGTGGGCGAGCGCCACAAAGACGGTCCGACGGCGACCGTGATTGGCTCGCGGGCCAACTTCGGCATTCGCTGGTGGCTCTGGGGTCAGTAAGACCTGATCGAAACTGCACCTCTCAAGCCCGCCCGGCACCCTCGCCGGGCGGGCTTCTTTTGTAGATAGTGCTTGCCGTTGATCGCCGGCCCCATTTGAATGTGCACAACAGGCGGTACTTCCACCCCAAAGGAGGGTCCACATGTGGCGTCGCAGTCTTCTGTGCGCGGCTTGTCTGATTCTGACAACGACTGCCGCGATGGCCCAGCCGGCGGCGATTCAGCGCGGCAGTGTCATGATTTCGGGATCGGCATCAATCACTAGGGCGGGAGGTGACCTCTACGAATCGGACGACGGGGCGTATACGACGATCTCAGTGACACCGAGCGTTGGATTCTTCACCCGGGATGGCACGATGGTCGGCGGTTTTCTCTCGTACACACGGACGTCGAGAGAGGATGGTGCCTCGGCCTATGTTCTCGGACTCGGGCCCACGGCCGCCTTCTTCATGAACACCAACTCGGATGTGGTTCCATTTGTGGGCGGTGGGGCCAAGATCATGACGATCGGTGGATCTTACGGCGGCAGTCCGGACTCGGAAACCGGCTATGGGTTCTTCGTCTCCGGGGGGGTGGTCTTCCTCGTAGGATCGCACCTCGGGATTACGGCGGAGACGAGTTACAACTACGATCGGTTCTCGGCCGAGGGCAGCAACGCGGTTGTGACGGGGAACATCATTGGCTTTGCCGTCGGCGTTGCTGGTTTTCTGAACTAAACGGGTATTCACGGTCCTGAGCAGACCTCACCAGTGGGCATCAAGGTGCCCCTGGCGGGACTCTGACCGCTCGAACCGGCACTTGTGCCGGGGAGGAACGGCGGACCGTTATCTCGCCGCCAAACTCGGCTGGGTTGACCGCCTTGCCCTGTACTATTGGCACCGGGGGGCAGTGAGATCTGACCTCGGCTGCAGCCCTTTGCCCCGCCCGGCACCCTTGCCGGGCGGGCTTCATTTTGCCCCCGGTTGACAGAGAGCTGCCGGTCCCATTTGTGCCGCGAGCCCTTTCCGCTTAAATTGCCGTTGCCGAACCGTCGGCACGAACCGAAGTCAACGCGAGGCGAGAATATGTCCGGTCACTCAAAATGGTCGACGATCAAGCGGAAGAAGGGCAAGACCGATGCGGCGCGCGGCCGCATGTTCACCCGCCTGATTAAGGAAATCACGATCTCCGCCCGCAACGGCGGCGGCGATACGGATATCAATCCGCGCCTGCGCACCGCGGTGCAGGCCGCCAAGGCGGCCAACATGCCCGCGGACAACATCAAGAAGGCGATCCAGCGCGGAACCGGAGAACTCCCCGGGGTCAACTACGAAGAGGTGCAGTATGAAGCCTACGGCCCGAGCGGCGTCGCGATTCTCATCAACTCGCTGACCGACAACCGCAACCGGACGGTCGCCGAGATCCGTCATCTCCTCGGTCGCCACGGCGGCAACATGGGCGAAGCCGGCTGCGTCAACTGGATGTTCACCAAACAGGGCGTCATCGAGATCGAGTCCTCCGCCGTTGCCGAGGACCATCTGTTCGAAATCGCCCTCGAAGCCGGCGCCTCGGACATGAAGAGCGAAGGCGGCGCCTATGCGATCATCACCCCCGCGCCCGATTTCGAAACGGTGCGGGCGGCGGTGGCCGAAAAGGGAATCCCGATCGCCGACGCGGAGCTGGCGATGGTCCCGCAGTCCAGCGTCAGCCTCGAAGGCAAGGACGCCGAAGCGATGCTCAGACTGATGGACGCACTCGAAGAACATGAAGACGTGCAAAACGTCTATGCCAACTTCGACATCGATGATGCGCTGATCGAGCAGTTCAACGCCGAGTGAACGAACCGTGCGTGTGAGATTAATCGGGCCCTGCACGCCGCAGGGCCCTTTTTGTGATTCCGCGGTGGGGCCGGGTGTTCTATCCTTCCGACGGGTGCACTCCCGTGCCCGTGAGAGGGTGAGGCGATACGCGTGATCGTATTGGGGATCGATCCGGGTCTGGGGACCACCGGCTGGGCGGTTGTGGCCTCAGACGGCGCGCAACGCGTCCTGAGGGCCTCCGGCACGATCCGGACCGATCCGAAAGAAGACCCCGCCCGGCGGCTGCTTAAAATCTGCGACGGTATCCGCAGTCTGCTCTCGGATTACACGATCGATGCGGTGGCGATTGAGGATGTTTTCATGGCCAAGGACGCGCGCGCGGCGCTGGCATTGGGCCAGGCGCGCGGGGCGGCGGTGGTCGGGGCGGCGATGATGGGCGTGCCGGTCAGCTCTTATGCGGCCCTCGAAGCGAAGCAGGCGGTCACCGGGAACGGTCATGCCTCCAAGGAACAGGTCGGGTATATGATCCAAGCGCTCTTAGCATTGAGCGATCCGCTGCGTCCGGCCGATTGCGCCGACGCTGCCGCCATCGCGCTATGCCATCTGAACCGTGTCGTCACGGAAGCGGTGCGAAACGAGGTCGGCACACGATGATCAGCATTGTCGAAGGAACGCTCGTCGAGCGACGTCCCACCCACGTGATTGTCTCCTGCGGCGGCGTGGGGTACGACATCGCGATTCCGCTGTCGACGTTCGATAAGCTCCCGCCCGAGGGCGAATCGTGCCGGGTGCTGACACGCCTGATCGTGCGCGAAGACGCCCACCTGCTCTTTGGTTTTGCCACCGACGAAGAGCGCCGCATTTTCGATCTGCTGCTCTCCGTCTCACGCGTCGGACCCAAACTTGCCCTCGCCGTCCTCAGCGGAATGTCGATCGCAGAGGTGCGCCGTGCGATCGGTACGGAGGACACCGGCATGCTGGCTTCGGTTCCGGGTGTCGGCAAACGGACCGCCGAACGCATCTGTGTCGAGCTGAAAGACAAGATCGGCGGCGGTGCCGCTGAGTTCGGCGCGATCAGCGGTGCTCCGGCCGGCGACGGCGTGGTGAACGAAGCGGTGGCGGCACTCGTCGTTTTGGGGTATAGTCGCAATGAGGCCCAGGACGCGGTGGCGCGCGCCGTACGGCACGCACCCGATGTCCACTCAACGGAAGAACTGATCCGCGGGGCGCTCGGCGCCCGCCAGCGGTGATCCGGTCGGCCCGGTGAGTACTTGACACACGATTCCTGATGATGACGACTGCGTAATGTCTGCGACCCGACCAGGACATCCCTCAGCCGGTGGCGCGAAACCGGCGCCGGTCCAGGCACGCCTGACCGCACCGTCGCCGCAGGCCGATGATCTCGCCCTCGAACGCTCGGTGCGCCCGCGACGCTTCGGCGAATTTATGGGGCAGCGGTCGCTCGTCGAAAATCTCAAGGTCTTCATCGCCGCCGCGCGCAAGCGCGGCGATGCGCTCGATCATGTGCTCCTCTACGGCCCGCCCGGACTCGGCAAGACGACGCTGGCGCACATCATCGCCGGCGAACTCGAAACACCGATCAAGGCGACCTCCGGGCCCGCCCTCGAACGCGCCGCCGATCTCGCGGGACTCTTGACCAACTGCGAGGAACGCTCGGTCCTCTTCGTCGATGAGATTCATCGTCTCACGCCGATCGTGGAAGAGTATCTCTATCCCGCCATGGAGGACTTTGCGCTCGATATCATGATCGACAAAGGCCCCGCGGCGCGCGCCGTAAAACTCCCCCTCAAACCGTTTACTCTGATCGGCGCTACCACCCGGGCGGGACTCCTGACCTCGCCTTTACGTTCCCGTTTCGGCGTGGTCGGCCGGCTCGACTACTACACCACCGAGGACCTCGCGGCGATCGTCAAACGTTCGGCGGGGATTCTCGAGGTGGCGATCGCCGATGACGGCGCGCTCGAAATCGCGCGTCGCTCGCGGGGCACGCCCCGCATCGCCAACCGTCTCCTGCGCCGCGTCCGCGACTTCGCACAGGTCGGCGGCGCGGGCACGATTGACCGAGTACTCGCCGACGATTCGTTGCGGTTACTCAGCGTCGATGAAGTCGGCCTCGACGAAATGGACTTGAAGATTCTGGACACGATTATCCGCAAGTTCAACGGCGGCCCGGTCGGATTGAACACCCTCGCCGTGGCGGTCGCCGAAGAGGCCGACACGATTGAGGAAGTCTACGAACCGTTCCTGATCCAGGAGGGCTTTCTCGATCGCACGCCCCGCGGCCGCTCGGCCACTCCGCGTGCCTTTAAGCACATCGGTGTGACGGATCGGGGGGCGGAAAGTGGCCGCCTGCTCTGATTGTGGGGGGCGTTGAAGAGCCCGGTCAATGATGGATTTCGTAAGTCAGTGGACGCCAGGCGCCCTCGCTTGGCGTCGTGTATGCCAGGCGAGGGCGCCTGGCATGCACACTTCGTTTTCCGACAGGCCCCGCCGATACGGGATCGGTCGGAATGCCCGGTGAATCAACGTGGGGGAGCATCGGCCGACTGCTCATCGGCGTCGGCGTCGTCATCGTGCTCGCGGGCACCGTCCTGATCTTCGGTGATCGGATCGGCTGGCTGGGACGTCTGCCCGGTGACATCGTGATCCGCCGCAAGAACTGGTCGCTCTGGTTCCCGATTACAACCGGCATCATTCTGAGCGTACTCCTGACGATCATACTGAACCTGCTCCGTCGCCGCTGACGTGAAGACTTCCCTGCTCGATTACCATCTGCCGCGTGCGCAGATAGCCTCCCACCCGTCGGCGGTGAGGCGGCACTGCCGTCTTCTGTTTCTGGATCGGACCACCGGTGA
>DATKYL010000346.1:0-2818 GCA_035528515.1 Acidobacteriota bacterium
TCACCGTTCTGACACGGACATCGCGCCTCATCACCCGGCTTCTGGGTGTGCACCCGACCCACAAGGTGCGGCCGCTCTCCGACCACGAGTTGCGTATCCTCGCCAAGGAGAGCAGCGTGCACGGGACGCTCGACGACATCGAGATGCAGCTCATCCATCAGGCGCTCGATTTCTCCGACACGACCGCGCATCAGGTCATGACCCCGCGACCCGACGTCGCCGCCATCGAACGCGGTGCCGACAACGACACCGTGTTGCGCATCATCCGCGAGGAGGGATACTCGCGCTTTCCCGTGTACAAGTCGACGATCGATTCGATCGTCGGCGTCCTGTACGCCAAGGATGTCATCCACCTGATGACCAACGGGGCGTTGTTTGTCCTTGCAGACATGGTGCGGCCCGCGATGTTCGTCCCTGATTCGATGTCGATCGCGAAGGTGCTGGCGCGTTTCCAGGCCGAGCACCGTCACATCGCGATCGTGCTCGATGAATTCGGCGGCACCGCCGGGTTGATTACCCTCGAGGACATTCTCGAGGAGATTGTCGGCGATATTCAGGATGAGTACGATACGGAAACGGCCGAATTCCGGCGTCTTGATGACGGTACCGCGCTCGTCGCCGCGGGCCTGCCGATCATCGACTTCAACGAACAATACGACGCCGAACTCCCGACCGACCGTGCCGATACGCTCGGCGGCCTGTTCACCGCCACCCTCGACCGCCTGCCGCATAAGGGCGATCATATCGAGATTGGTAGTATCCATCTCGACATCGCCACCCTCGACGGCCGCCGGATCAAGTTGTTGCGGGCAAGGCGGTTGAAAGGCGAGGCCGAGGACTCGGCGGAATAGCCGCCGGTGCCCCGCGGCTTCGGGCTTGCCAAATCGACCTTTTCAGGTAAGATTATTAATGTAGGTGCCCCTGTCAGTCCTTCCCCGCACCGGGAGGTGGGTCATGATGTATCCAGAGACGGCCTTGTGCGCCGCCAGGCGCGGCGCGGTTGGCATGGTGGCCGGAATTGCGGTGAGCTTCGTCTGCCTGACAACCGCCGTTGCGGCGGTGTCGACGGTGGACGACCAGCAGCGGGCGGCAACTCGCTTTGCTGAGGCTGGTGTGCTCACCTCGCCCGGCATTCAGATGGGAATCACCAGTTGGGACCAGCAGCATTTGTACTCGCAGGGGCATCAGGTCGCCAAAAACCCGGGCGCCAATACGGTTCACTTCTGCTGGACGATGTGGGATCAGGTTCCTTCTACTCCGGACTACATCCGTTTCGTCAACTACAGCTCCTGGGACGTTCCGACCGGGACATGGAACCAGGGAGATGACGGCGTCTGCGTGTCATTGGGGGATTTCGCCTACGGCGGGTATTCTCGGATCGACATTGATCGGGACAATCTTGCGCACTTGACTCTGAGTCAGGCCATCGAACAGGTATCTCCCCTGAATACCTGGCACCTGTTGTTCCCCATTGAGGGTTCATTGCTGCATCTTGACGAGGAATTGGCCTACGTGAACACGGGCTGCTGGGGCATGATTTGGCCGGATATCGCCGTAGGGAACAGTCTGAGCGCGAGTGATGCCGACGTCTATCACATCATCTCCTCTGGGCAGCACGGTTCCAACGAATACTGTATCTGGAGAAACAAGATCGCTTACTGGCGCTACGATGCGGGGGCACCGCTCCCGGCATGGGAAGGCCCGGTCCTCATCGATACGTTCGGTGTCTTAGGATATGTGATCGATGCCGATGACGACTCGGGTAAGGTAGCGATCGCGTATCATCCCGGCTGGGGTGACCGTGTGTGCGATGTCGGTTATAAGGAGTCACGCACCGCCGGGGCGGGGTGGATCAACGGGACCGAACTGGGTCCGGGATCCCGGAACGTGATTGCGGTCTACGAGGACACGCTTGGCCCGGAGGCATACGGACACCTCTCCGTTGCCTACGATCATGTCGGCGGGCTGCACATTGTGTGGGATGAACGGCGCACGGCCGACAGCGGCCCCGACGTCGCGATCAAGCACTGGAGTAACATACGCGGTACGGTTGAGACGGTGACACTTGGGTACTACCCGAATACCGGCACATATAGATACGACTTGAATCTGAGCAAGATCACGCTCGGCATCGGCGACGGATCGACGCTCTGCAACGGCGGCGCGGAGACGAACGAGGACTATCTCTATGTCGTCTATTCGAAGCTCGGTGGTGAGACACCCGAGGAGCAGGCCGACATATCGGCGCTCGGTTACGCGAACTCCGAATTGTATCTCACGGTGTCGAACGACGGCGGCACACAGTGGTCGACTCCGGTGAACCTGACCAACACCAAGACGCCGGGCTGCAGTCCATCCGACCCCGAGATTCCCGGTCCCGGCGACTGCGCCTCGGAACACTGGGCGACCATCGCCCGTACCGTCGATGATATCAACATCTTCTATGTTCTGGACCGTGAAGCGGGGCCCTTCACCTACTCCCCCTGGACGATCAACCCGGTCATGTACCTGAATATCCCGGGTGGAACGGTTGACGCGCCCTATCTCTGTCCGCCCTGCGCGTGCCCCTGTCACGGTGATCCGGTCTGCGACGGTGTAGCCAATGTTCTCGATGTCGTCACCTGCATCGATGTGGCATTCCGGGACCGGCCGCCACAATCGGATCCGGGCTGCCCGCCCGCCCGTAGTGACGTCAATTGCGATGGCGTGATCAATGTCCTCGACGTGGTGCGGATCGTCAACGTCGCCTTCCGCGGCGGCGACCCGGAAACGGAGTTCTGCGATCCCTGTGCGCCGTAGGAGTGCTTGCGCGCCTTAG
>DATKYL010000347.1:0-4048 GCA_035528515.1 Acidobacteriota bacterium
CGCCGTGTCCGAATCGAAGGACGAGGCGCACACTCCGGTATCGTCGCAAGAGGTCTCGGCCATCCGGGACTTCTGCGCCGCATGGGTGCGGGCGGTCAAGACGATCTGTCTGTATCCGGAGGCCAACCCCCTGCCGGATGAACTGCGTGGCAAGTTCTACGAGGCGCTCTCCCGTATCTTGGAGGATCAGGACCAATTCGATCTGACGACCTTCGACGGGAGTTTCTGCTACGAGGGGGAGACGGTCTTTGACTCATCCCATGGGGAAGATAACCTCTCCTGCGCTTTCTTTCGCGACGGGATCCGGCGCATCAGTTTCGAGCGCGGCATTACGCGGACGGAGGCCGACGAGTTTCTCGATCTCCTGGCACGGGCGACGTCCGCCGGGACGGCGCACGAGGACATCGCCAATCTCTTGTGGCAGGCCGGGTTCAATCATATCCGGCACTTCACGGTCGACCGCGTCATCGAGGGTGCGTACATCGATCCGGCGGAGGACGCCACCCTCGAATCCGTTCACCAACGGTTTGTCGGCAGCGGGTTCATCGCCGGGGATGAGGGTGGCGACGCCGACGCCTTCGGAGAGGGAGAAGAAGGCGAGAGGGCGGAGGACGAGGGTCCCTATACAGGCATTCAGAATGAGCGCTTCAAGTACATCGTAAACGTTTTCGGCGACGTACGGCAGCTTACCAATGCCGAGAAGCAGGCGGTGGCGTCGCTGGTGCAACTCCCACGCGACGAGGAAATGGAACAGCTCGGCGTGGAGATCCTCTTTGAGATCGCGCGCGGCGCCGACAACCCCCGCGTCGCCGACGACGCGGTGCGGGTGATGGAGAAGCAGTACGGTGATTTTGTGGAGGCCGACCGCTGGGATCTGGCGGAACTGCTCCTGAAGGAGTGGCGCGATTCGCTCGGATCCGCTCCCGCACGGATTGCGGAGCGTCTGCAAAGCACGCTGTCCCGTGCCGCCAACGCCCAGACGTTCGATCGTCTCGCCGCCTATCTTAACGCCAACCCCCGCGGTGACTTGAGTCGCGTGCGCCGTCTGTTGGGGTTCTACGGTCCCGCCGCGATTACGCCGATCACAGCCATGCTGGGCACGCTGAAGCATCGTCCGGCGCGGATGGTGGTCTGCGAATTTCTCGCGGAATACGGCCGGGAGACGATCGACCTGATCGGTGCGTTCATCTACGACAAGCGCTGGTACGTCGTTCGCAACGTGGCGATGGTCCTCGGCGAGATCGGGCATGCGCGCGCCCTGGTCTTCCTGCAGAAATCGGCCACGCACGCCGACCATCGCGTGCGTCTCGAGACACTACGTTCCGCACAGCGGTACCGTGGGTTGGAGGCCGAGCGCATCATTCAGGGATTTCTGGACGACGGTGAGGCCGATCTGCGCCGCCGCGCGCTCCGCGCGCTGGGGCAGATGGAGGCGAAGCGATCGCTGCCGCACTTGGAGCAGATGATCGCCCTGTCTGCGTTGCCGGAGAGAGACCCGCAGGAGCTGCGGGAGTTGTTCTCTACCTACGGCCTCCTTGGTGGCGAAAAGGCAGTCAGCGAGTTGGCTCGTATCGCCAACCGGACCCACTGGTTCGGGGCCGCGCGCTGGCGACCGGTCCGCGTGGCCGCGGTGTTCGGTCTGGGTGCCTCGCCGCAATCACGGGCACGGGCCGAACTCGGCATCCTCGCCCGTAAAAAAATCAGCACGGTCACTGAGGCGGCGCGGCATGTACTCGAGCACCGAAACCGCGATGAGGTGGCCTTGGAAGACGACTGGCGTCAGCCGGATTTAGAGGACGATACGTAATGGACGGAAGCCCCGACACTCCAGACATCACGTCCGCGCGAGACGAGATGCTGGTCGCCGCGCTCAAGGCGTTCTTCGCCGCCTGGCGCGCGGCCGCCGTGTACGATGAGAACAACCAAGGGTATCAGGCGCGTCGCGCCGAACTCACCGACGCGCTGCAGGCGATATTCAAGATCGATGGTGAGTTCGCCGTCGTGTACCAGAACGACTACTTCTTCATCAACGGCCGGCGTCTCAACTACGCCCGGGACTTCACCATTGGCCGCTCCCTGGCGACGCGATTCGCCGAACTGCAATTGGGCGGGCTGACCATCCAACCCGATGCTCTCCCGGACCATTTCGATCGAGCCATCTTCGCGCTGGCGCAGGCCGATCGGCGGGCGGACGATCCTTTTGCATCTCTGTCCGACAATCTGATGACGCTCGGCGTCGCGGGGATGACGATCACCCGCATGGCCGCCCACAGCCGGGGTGTTTTCGGTGAGACGGGTCCGGCGGCCGGTATCGATCCGCGGACGTTGCGGCGACGCAAGGCGCGGACACTCTTTCAACGGACCGAAACGGTCGTACAGGAATTCTGGGAGCGGATTCGTGACCGCAATTCGTTCGAAGCCTCGCCGATTCAGCGGGTGGTGCATCAGTTGATCGATGAAGTCGCGCGCGACGAGGACGTGTTGCTCGAGTTCGCCGCACTCAAGGATTTCGACGAGTACACCTTCTACCACTCGGTGAACGTCGCGGTCTATTCGATCGCGGTGGGGATGCGTCTCGGCCTTGACCGCACGAAACTGGCCTCGCTCGGGTTCGCCGCCCTGCTGCATGACATCGGCAAGGTCCGGCTCCCCCGTGATTTGATCACGAAGCCGAGCGAATACGACGAGAACGACTGGGAACAGATCAAGCGCCACCCGGCGCTGGGGGCGCTGACGATCGCCAATGCGCGGCGCATCGATAGCGACGTCGGGAGCGCGATGGCCGCCGCTTTTGAACATCATCTGAAAATGGATCTCAGCGGTTATCCCGCGGTTACGCGGCGGCGGGAACCCCACCTCTTTTCCCGTATTGTGACGATCTGCGACATCTACGATGCCATGACCGCAGGGCGCGTCTATCAGAAAGCCCCGATCCCCCCTGATGAGGCGGTGCGGCGCATCCTGTACAAGGGCCGGGAGTGGCACGATCCGCTCGTACTGAAAGCGTTCGTCAATGTCGTGGGCATCTTCCCGGTCGGGACTCTCGTGCGCCTCTCCGACGGCACCGCCGGTATCGTGACGCGCAACGACGCGAACGACCTGTACTGCCCCCATGTGCTCCTCATTCGCTCGGCGGCGGGTGAGAAGATGCAGACGGAGGTGAGTCTGGCCGTGCGTGGGGGGACATCGCCCAAAGATGCACTCCACATCACCGATCTTCTCGATCCCCGGAAGGAAGGGATCCACATCGAGGACTACATCGGGCAGGATGACGCCCCGTCCCCGATCGAGGAGCTTGCCCAACTCACCGAAAAGTAGCCGCACAGACACAGGTCTGGCGCCACCGGGCGACGTGACTGATCGCCTTTCTTTGGCAGACTGCTACGGGGCCTCGCCGACTTTGAGGACGGCGAGGAAGGCTTCGGGGGGGACATCGACGTTGCCGACGCGTTTCATGCGTTTCTTGCCGGCTTTCTGTTTTTCCAGCACTTTGCGTTTGCGGGTTATATCGCCGCCGTAGAGCCCCGCGGTGACGTCCTTACGTAGCGGTCGGACCGATTCCCGCGCGATCGGTTTGCCTGCGCCCAGCACCGCCTGAATGATCACCTCGAACTGCTGGCGGGGGATCAGATCTTTGAGAACCTCGCACAACCGGCGTCCGATGCGGTAGGCTTTGTCGCGATGCACCACCGACGAGAGCGCGTCGACCGGTTTGCCGGCGAGGCGGATTTCCAGTTTCTCCAGGGCATTCTGGCGGTAGTCGAGCAGATCGTAATCGAGCGAACCGTAGCCGCGGGTCACCGACTTGAGGCGGTCGTAGAAGTCGAACAGGATCTCGGCGAGCGGGAGATCGAAGACCAGCCGCGCCCGGTCGCCGGTCACATATTCGGTGGTCTGGTAATCGCCGCGTTTGCCGGTGGCGAGCGTCATGACCGCGCCGATCGCTGCGACCGGGCAGACCAGATGCGCCCGCACGTACGGCTCGGCGATCGAGAGATATTCCCCCCGTGCCGGAATGTCGGCCGGGTTGTCGATGGTCCGCACCGTG
>DATKYL010000348.1:0-3510 GCA_035528515.1 Acidobacteriota bacterium
TGCGGTATTCGCCGCCGAGGTGCCACTTGACGTTGTCATCCTCACCGGCCACGAGTTCGGCACGGGCCGTCAGCGCACCGGTGAACCAGTGGCCGCCCAGCCGCAGCTGCGCCGGCATCTTGAACTCCTGGTCGATGAACTTCGCCGGCGGGCCGACGTTCACGAACGATGCGCCGATCTGTATGTCATGCCGCAGCCGGTAGAGCGCGCCGAAGCCCAAAACCACGCTCTGCGCCGTCTCGACGTCGATGTGTTCCACTACCCAGGCCGCGGAAATGCCGACCGAGAGACGTTCATCGACGGGTCCGGCGATCGCTCCCTGGAAGATGCCGTCCGAGGCGTCGTAGAGGTAAAGCGGATTCTCGGTGGGCGTGTCCCGGCGCGGGAACTCGCTGGAACCGACGTACGCCGCGCGCGCGGCCACCGCCCAGCGCCCGATGGGAACCGCCAGTGCGAGATACTCACCGTGGGTGTCGAGAAAGTACGAGTTGTGGGCAAACGAGACGGTGAATCGTTCCACGGCGGTCAGACCGGCCGGGTTGTACTCGAGGACAAAGGGATCATCAACGCCGGAAACAATCGTCTCCGCCAGTCCGACCGCGCGGGCCCCGCCGCCGATGGTCAGGACTTTGAAACCGGTCGGCTTGCTGTCCGCCGATTGCGCGCTCGCCGTCTGGAGGGAAAGAGCTGAACCGAGCCCGACGATCACCGCACCGACACCGGCACAGCGCACGAGGCCGCGCGCGCGTGTCCAACTTCCGTATCGACGTCTCGGACTTACCATACTCTACCGGTCGGCTGTTATGATCCGGATATCAGGTCAGAAACGGATGCCAAGCGAGATAATGTGCTCGGCGTCGATCACACCGGGCTGCACGGCGAAGGCATAGTCGAAGAGTAATTCCGTCCCCGGGCGGATCTTCGGTCGAAGGCCGACACCGAACGCCGGGTCGCCGTCATCCAGGCCCGCGCGCAAGGCGAACAGTGGGTGGGGGCGTCCTTCCACACCGACGTGCCAGGTCATTCCCTGCTTCTCATCGAAGACGATATCAACCGCCGGCACGAGGCGCTGGTCCAAAAGCAGGCCGGCCACACCGACTCTCACCAGAACCGGGAACATCTCCTCAAAGCTCGAACCGGCATCTTCCCCCTGCCGCGCCCAGTAGTCGGTCGTGGTCCAGGGGAATTTCTGGTTCAACCGCTGAACGGCGAGACCGAATCGTATTTCCGGCGGCGTGCCTTCATCCGTAAAGTAGGTGGGGCGCAATTGGTACCGCACGTGGGCACCGACATCGAATCCGATCGAATAGGCGCTGATGTTTGCGATGTTGTGCTGCACGTATCGCAACGTCAGTCCCAGCGAGAACGCCAGGCGCGAGTGAGGAGGCGAAAAACGACGGCCGAATGAAAAGCCCACGGCGTTGGTGTAGTCCGAAATCTCCTCGCCCCGGTAGCCGTCGAGGCCGACCTCGAAGAGGTCGCCGACACCGGCATAGACCCACGACAGCGCAACGGCGGCTTCTTCCGTGCCGACGGGATGCAGGAGCACCGCGTAGCCGGCTTGCCGATCGAAGCTCATCTTTCTCATGGCCGCTTCGAATCCGCCTTGCCGTTCCTGCGCGATACCGGCCGGATTCCACCAGAACCCGGTCGGACCCGACGCAACCGCGGTGAAAGCACCACCCATCGCCACCGCCTGCGCACCGACGCCCCATTCCAGATAGGCGCTCGCTTGCCCGCCCGCGTCATCGCCGCAGGCCACGGTTGGGACAACCCACATCCAGAGCACCACCGCCGCAGCCCCGACCATCAGGCGCAATGCCGGTACCGGCGCGGGTATACGGCACGCCGGCCGCGACACGATGGCCTCACGGTATGATCGCAATTTTCCCCCAGTGCACGTCGCCGTTTTCATATTCGATAACGAAGAAATACGTACCGACGGCCACGACATCACCGTCACCGTTCCGTCCGTCCCAGACCACGGACTCGTCGTACTGAATGCCAGCGTTACGGTACTCCCCGCGCGTCAACACCGTCACCACGTTGTTGGCGAAGTCATACACCGTGATGGTCACGTCGCCACTGACAGGAGGCACGTAGTGAAGACGCAGTCCTCCCCGTGAACGCGCATAGGTTGGCGAGTACGGAACCGGAGTGGCGTATGCGCCCCCGCCCGATCCACGATCGTCCGGGTCAACCGGTCGAAACGTCCGGCGAATCCTGCCGGCATGCGTTGCCTCCGCATCGGAACCGGACAGGCGGTTCCCGGTCTCCCCGAGGACGAGCAGACCGTTCTCGGTGCCCACCCAAAGTTCGCTCCCTACTGTCTCTGCGTCGAGTATCTCCACTGTGGTATCGATCGTCGCGCCCGACTGGGGATCCTCGAAATTGTGCCTGACCGTCCAGTTCAGCCCATCAGCCGATCCGAGGAGTCCCTGAGAAGAGGCCGCCCAAACCTGTTGATCGTCGAATGAGAGATTCCAGACGTCGAACGACGTGCCCAGCGCGTCGAGTTCGGGGACGGTCCAGGTCTCGCCTCCATCGCGGGAGAATGAAATGCCGTTCCTTGAGGGATAACTGGAGGTCTCGTTTTCGTAACGTCCTCTCCCCGTACCGCGCGTCGCGGCCCAGAGAATGGGTTTGCCACTCACCGGATTGGCGGGATTGGGTTGCAGGGCGAGGGCCGTGACGAAGTTCCCGGACAACGCGATAAAGTCCCCCAGCGTGTCTTTCCCCAGGTTGCCAAAATTGCGGAACAGATCAAACTCATTCGGGTCAGGATTGGAAAAGGCGACGCCCCAACTCAGGGTAGCGTTGAGCGAACGCGCCAGTCGCCGTTCGGTGCCCACCCAGACTTCAGCGAGCGAGTCGAGCCCGGAATAATCCTTCCCGATCACGGTACGCACCGCCTGGACCTTCCGGCTGATCCGTCCTTCACTGATCGCGGTGTTGAAGGAGGACGTAAACGTGACCGCGTCCAGACTCGGGTAGCTCCCTTCCGCGAGACCACTGTCCGAAGCCAGGTAGAAACGGCAGCCAAAGAAGGCCACGTCGGACGACGGGAGGCGTCGCGACGATACTGTCCAGGTCGTGCCACCGTCGGTCGATGCCGCGAATCCGTTCATCGAATCCGCGTCGCTATCCGAATCGCGCACAATCGCCCAGAGAGCTTCCGCCCCGAGGTTGATCGTGTCGCACGGGAGCGGTTGAAAGGCGAGATCGACCACCCGTTGACTGATGTGGTCGGCGGGCAATCCGATCGTGAGCGTATCCCAAACTGCACCGGGTTCGGAAGTGAGTACGACGACCCCCTGGTCCGTCCCGGAGTAGATCAGAGGCGACAGACCGTCCCGTTCGACCGGCATGAGCGCATTGACCTCGCGGTCGCCGAGATAGGTGGTCCAGACGCCGTTCGAATAATGGAACAGCCCGGCCGCCGACGAGGCGAGCCAGATCCCGTCACTCGCGATGATGATATCCCGCACACGATGGCTTCCCAGTGCGGCG
>DATKYL010000349.1:0-9288 GCA_035528515.1 Acidobacteriota bacterium
CCCAGGGCGGGGTTCGGCTCGGCCGGCACATCCGGGCTCACCTTATCGGCCCCAAGGTCGAAGGTGCGAACGACCACCGGCCGACCGGCCAGTCCGCTCACGACACGTCGGTAAACGGTGCGCTGGCGCGCTTCGGACGGGTATCCGCCGCGCTGCAGAAACAGGTATTCGGTCCGGTACAGCCCGACACCATCGGCGCCGGCGGCATTGACCAGATCGATCTCGCCCGCGAGGTCGATGTTTGCCATGAGGTCGATCGCATGGCCGTCGGTCGTTGCCGCGGGAAGTTCGCGCAGGAAATCGAGTCTCTTGGGCCAAGGGGAATGGGTGTGCCGTTTCCGGCGCTCCATAAACTCGATGGTGTGCTCATCGGGATCGACGACGACGACGCCGGCGTACCCGTTCACCATCAGCGGCGTGCCGGATCGGATCATACGGACGTCGTGACCGACACCGACGACCGCGGGAATGCCCAGCGATTTCGCGAGGAGAGCGGTGTGCGAAGTCTGACCGCCGGTTTCCGAGACGATCCCCAGCACGTGATCGCGTCGGAGACTCATGATGTCGGCCGGGGTGATGGTGTGCGCCAGGAGGATCGCCGGTCCGGAGAGTGCCTGTTTGGGCGTATCGGGCACACCGAGGAGGCGGTTGACTACGCGGCGTTTTACGGTCTGGATGTCATTGGCCATCTCGCGCAGATAGGGATCGGAGGATTTCGTGATCGATCGCTGTGCCTTGCCGACCACACGGGCAAAGGCACTCTCCGCGGACCACCGTTGCTTGGCGATCAGATCACGAACCTCGGCGCGAATCGTCTCGTCCTGGACGATCAACAACTGGGCATCGAAGATCTTAGCCAGGGCGGAGCCGACCGACCCGGGCGCGCCGTCGCGCATCGCCCGCAGATCCGTGCCGACCGCGTCCAAAGCCTCGACAAAACGTCCGAACTCGCCGGCGGGATCGGCGTCGTCGGCAAGGTGGCGCGAGGGGGGTTCGGCCCGCGCGGCACGATAGACGTAGGCCGGCCCGAGCGCGACGCCGGGCGCCGCCGCGATACCGCGCCAGCGTTTCTCCTGCCAGGGCTGTTTAGACGGCATCGGTCATTCTCCCCCGCTCACACGGGGTCCCCGCACGGGGATCGAGGACAGTTTCGGGGTACAAATGCGGCATGATTTACAGCTCCCCGAAACGGCGGGCGAAAATCGCGACGATTGCCGCCACCGCTTCGGCTTCATCGGGTCCTTCGGCCTGAATGGTCACGACCGACCCCATTTCGGCCGCCAAAGTCATCACGCCGAGCATGCTCTTGCCGTTGACCCTCCTGCCGTCCTTAATCAACATGATCTCCGATTTGAACTTCGAGGCGGTCTGCACAATGAGGGCGGCGGGGCGGGCATGCACACCGAGCGGATTCGTGACGGTCACATGCTTTTCTTTCACGGTTCCGCTATCGTGGCCTCAGAAACGGTTTGACCGGATGACGTGGACGAACTCAAATCGCTCTGGAGATCATGTTGCCGGCCGACCGTCTGACGAGACCCTTCAACTCCAACAAGACCAAGACCCGCGCACATTCACCGGCAGACACGCCCAAAGAAACCGCGAGCCGGTCGATGTGGCAAGGGCTTCCTCCGAGCCCGGTGAAGACCTTGTGTTCAATGTCAGTCAGGGCCGGCAGCCGGGGCGGAGGGCCGCTCGGTCGCGGCGCCGGCGCGAGATCGTAGTCGGCGAGGATGTCATCCGCGCTCGTAATGATACGCGCGCCTTCCTTGAGGAGTTCATGGCTGCCGACGTATTGGGGATGCCCGAGTTCGCCCGGTATGGCGTAGACGTTTTTCCCCTGCTCGACGGCGTGCCGTGCGGTTAACAACGCGCCCGATTTCTTCCGTGCCTGCATCACGAGGACACCGTCGGCCAGACCGGCGATCAGTCTATTGCGGATCGGAAAGTTGTGCGGTTCCGGGGCGGTCCCGAAGGGGAATTCGGTCACGAGCAGCCCCTGCGCGGCGATCCGATCGACCAGCGCCCGGTTCTCCGTTGGGTAGAGGATGTCGGGGCCGCATCCCCAGACGGCTACGGTGGGAGCGCCGGCTTCCAGCGCCGCGGTGTGCGCGATCGTGTCGATACCCCGGGCGAAACCGGAGACAATTGTCAGCCCCGCGGCGGCAAGGACGGCAACGATCTCCCGTGTCATGCGCGCACCGTACTCGGTGGCCTGCCGCGCACCGACGACGGCCAGCGCCGGGGCGTCGGGAACGGTTCCCCTGAGAAAGAGAAAGGGCGGCGGGTGGGTGAGCACCGTGAGCGGCTGCGGATAACGCGGATCTCCAATCGGAACCAGCGACCATTCGGAACGGGTCAGCGCTGCGATTTGCTCTTCGGCCCACGCCAACGCCGAATCCCGCGTGCCCGACGAATCGAAGCCGGTTCGCACAACCCCCTCATTTTTCCAGTCGCTGTCCGAGTGGTCCCAAGCGGCCTTCGGCGAACCGTAGGCCTGAACGATCTTGAGAAAGGCGACGCGGCCGATGCCGGGGAGCCGTGAAAGCGCCAGCCAGTGTTGGGCGTCGGCGGGCACACGGCCGAGGGACGAGGTGTCGGGCGGGTGGGACGTCATTTTGCGTTCCGTCGGGTCGAACGGCGGACTATTCGGATCGAGCGCTCTGATCGGTCGGACGCATCAGGAGTTCATCGAGTGCCAGAAGCACCGATTCGACCCCCGAACCCGTTTTGGCCGAAATCAGAAAATCGGTGAACGGATACTCATCGAGATCGGGATCGCCGTTCAACAGATCAATCTTGTTGAGGGCGATGCGGCGGGGTCTTTCGAGCAGCAGCGGATCGTAGGCCGACAACTCGGCCAGCAGGTGTCCGAGGTCATCGCCGGGCGACTCAGCGGTGACATCGATAACGAACAAGAGGACGCGGGTGCGCTGGATGTGGCGCAGGAACCGGAATCCCAGGCCCTTGCCTTCATGGGCGCCGTCGATCAGGCCGGGGAGATCGGCAGCGGTGTAGCTCTGGTAGTCGGGGCGCCGGACCACACCGAGTTGCGGCTGCAGGGTGGTGAAGGGATAGGCGGCGACCTTCGGTTCGGCGGCTGAGATGGCGCGGAGGAAAGTGGATTTCCCGGCGTTGGGATAGCCGACCAGACCGACGTCGGCAATGAGGCGCAGTTCGATCTTGAGGCGGCGCGATTCGCCCGGTTGACCGGGCTCGGCTTTGCGGGGAGTGCGATGCGTCGGCGACTTGAAATGCGTATTGCCGTGGCCGCCGCGTCCCCCGGCGGCAACTACCGTCCGGGCGCCCGGCTCAATCAGATCCGCCACCAGACGTTCCTCTTCGACGTCGTAAATCAACGTGCCCGGCGGGACGCGGATGATGGCCTCCGCGCCGTCGGCGCCGGTTTTCAACCCCCCGGCACCATGGCCGCCGTTTCCCGCCCGGATGTGCTTCTTGTAGCGCAGGTCGAGGAGCGTCCCCAGATTGGCGTCGACTTCCGCGATCACGTCGCCGCCTTTGCCCCCGTCGCCCCCATTCGGCCCCCCTTTCGGGACGAACTTCTCGCGACGGAAGCTCACGCAGCCGGCGCCCCCGCGCCCGGCGGTAGCCATCAACTCGATTTCATCTATGAAGGTCATGACCGTACACGGCACGCCGGCGGTGAGAATCGAATCGTGCGGTTCGTGCTCACCGCGCAACCTTCACGGCCCCGGTGAGATGTGTCCGACCGCGCTCACCGATTCATCAGCGTTTCCACGTTCTCCTTCAGATGCGAACGGTCGATACTGCGGTACAGGCGGCCGCGATGCGCCAGTGAAATCCGGCGCGTTTCCTCGGAAACCGCAATGACGACGGCATCCGAGTCTTCGGTGATACCGATGGCCGCCTTGTGACGCATCCCGTAAAGCCCGGCATATTCTTCATTGATCGTCAAAGGCAGAGTGCAGGCCGCGGCTACGATCTGGTCGCCGCGGACGATGACCGCGCCATCATGCAGAGGCGCTTTGGGCGTGAAGACCGTAACCAGCATCTCGGCCGAGAGACGCGCGTTGAGCTGTTTGCCGGTGTCGGCGATGTTTTTCAGGCCGACGCCGCGTTCCATGACAATCAGCGCGCCCCAGCCCAGTTCGGACAGGCGGATCGCCGCCCGAATGATGTCGTCGAGGGCTCCCCGCTCTTCGAGCTTAAGGAAGAGCCGCACGACGCGGGAGTGGCCGATCTGTGCCAGCGCACCGCGTAATTCGGGCTGAAACACGACGACCAGAACGATGAACCCCACGGTCGCGAGGTTGATGAAGAGCCATTTGACGGCTTCCAACTGAAACCAGAAGGCGAGGAAGGAGACGACGCCGACCAAGAGCAGTCCGGCCACGATCTGAACGGAGCGGGTCCCCTTCATCAGAAGGAGAAGGCGATAGAAGATATACGCGACGACCAAGACGTCGATCAGGTCGATAAACCCGAATCGCAGGAACCCGACACGGAATAGGGCCACAGCACCTCCCGGCAAACGCTACCGGCTCTTCCTCTCCATGATACAATCGCGCTGCCGCATCGTCAATTGTCGACACGCGCCGCGCGGAGAAAAACCCTCATGACGGGCGGGAAGCAAACGCCCCCATCGCCTGCGCGACCAGAAGTGCGCGCCGCGTCGCCTGCACGTCGTGCACGCGGACAATTGCCGCTCCTGCCTGAACGGCGCAGACCGCGCCCACGATCGAGCCTTCGAGACGCCCGTCCACATCCGCGCCGGTAATGCGGCCGATGAAAGACTTTCGCGACAGGCCGACGCAAAGCGGCATTCCCAGTCCGGTCAGACGCGGGAGACCGCGGAGGAGTTCGAGATTGTGCGCGATGGATTTGCCGAAACCGATGCCGGGATCGCCGACGATCCGATCCGCCGGCACACCGTGCGCCATCGCGAAGGCGGCGCGCTCTCTCAGGAAATCGGCGACTTCGGTCACGACGTCGGCGTAAGTCGGTTGTTCCTGCATCGTCCCGGGTTTGCCCTGCATGTGCATGAGCACGACACAGCTCCCCGTGTCCGCCACGACACGAACCATCTCCGGGTCGTCGCGGAGCGCGGAGATGTCATTGATCCAGTCGGCACCCCCTGCGCAGGCAGCGACGGCCACCGCCGCCCGGGTGGTGTCGATCGAGACCGGCCCGTCCCAGAACTCCCGAACGCGACGGATAACCGGGACGGTGCGGCGGATCTGTTCCTCTGCGGAGACCGGCTCTGAGCCGGGACGGGTCGATTCGCCGCCGACGTCGATGATGTCGGCTCCTTCGTCCACGAGACGGCGGGCGTGGGCGATGGCGGCATCGGCATCCCAAAAGCGGCCGCCGTCGGAGAACGAATCGGGCGTCACATTCAAGACACCCATGATGCGTGCGGGGAGAGATGATGACGGCAGACCGCCCGATGGGGATGAGTCCTTCACCACGGACCCGGTCGGCTCAGCCGTCTCGTGCTTCATCTTGGTGGCGGCGGCATATTATGCCGGTGACGCATCGGGCGCCACGTTGCCGATCTGGTCGAGGCCGGGCCGGGGTTTGGGCTCCGGCGGCGACGCGGTCGTGGCGTCGGCCTCACCCGCCTCGCCGGTGTGGGTATTCCGGAGCGGCGCCAGTTCTTTGCCTTGGAGTAAGGTGTCGATATCCTCGCCGTCGAGGCTCTCTCTTTCAAGGAGGGCCTTGGCGACCAGGTGCAGGTTATCGAGATTCTCGGTCAGAAGCGCGGTCGCCTTCTCCTCGGCATCCGTGAGGATCCGCTTGACCTCATCGTCGATCAACTGAGCGGTGCGCTCGGAGTAATCGCGATGGCGGGCGATTTCGCGGCCCAGGAAGATCTCTTCCTGCTTCTTGCCGAAGGTTATGGGACCGAGTTTTTCAGACATGCCCCACTCGCAGACCATCTTGTGCACCAGTGCAGTGGCGCGTTCCAGATCGTTGCCGGCACCGGTGGTCAGTTGGTCGAAGACCAGTCTTTCGGCCACGCGTCCGCCGAGAGTGTAGATCAGGCGCGCCTCGAGATACTCCTTCGAATGCGTGTGCCGTTCATCGATCGGCAGGAAATGCGTCAGGCCGAGCGCCATGCCGCGCGGGATGATGGTGACTTTGTGCACCGGGTCGGCGTTAGGCGTCAGCTTGCCGACGAGGGCGTGTCCGGCTTCGTGATACGCGGTGGTCTTCTTCTCGTCCTCAGTGATAACCAGCGACCGCCGTTCGGTGCCCATCATAACCTTGTCTTTGGCGTCCTCGAAATCCTCCATCGACACCTTGTCGTGCCCGCGGCGCGCCGCCAGCAGGGCCGCCTCATTGACGAGGTTGGCGATGTCGGCGCCGGACAGGCCGGGTGTGCCGCGCGCCAGAATCTTCAGATCAAGATCGGCGGCAAGCGGGATTTTGCGGGTATGGACTTTGAAGATACCCTCGCGACCCCTCACGTCCGGGACGTCGACCACAACCTGCCGGTCGAAACGGCCGGGACGCAGCAGCGCGGGATCGAGAACGTCGGGGCGGTTGGTCGCCGCCAGGAGAATGACGCCCTCATTCGACTCGAAACCGTCCATTTCAACCAGAAGTTGATTGAGCGTCTGCTCCCGTTCATCATGACCGCCGCCAAGTCCGGCTCCGCGATGACGGCCGACGGCATCGATTTCGTCGATGAAGATGATGCAAGGCGCGGAGCGTTTCCCCTGCTCGAAGAGATCACGGACGCGCGAGGCGCCGACGCCGACGAACATTTCGACGAAATCCGAGCCGCTCATCGAGAAGAAAGGCACCGAGGCCTCGCCGGCGACCGCCTTGGCCATCAGCGTCTTGCCGGTTCCGGGCGCGCCCAGCAGCAGAACACCCTTGGGAATCTTGCCGCCGAGCTTTTGGAATTTCCCCGGATCCTTCAAGAAATCGATCACTTCCTGAAGTTCGGTTTTGGCCTCTTCCGCGCCCGCGACGTCCTCAAATGTCACTTTGGGTCGGTCTTCGGTCAGAAGGCGCGCGCGGCTCTTGCCGAATGAGAAGATCCCCCGCGTCCCGGACTGCATCTGCCGGAACATGAACAGCCAGAAGAAGACCAGAAGCAGAAGCCACGGCGCAAAACCCAAAAGGAGGCTGGTCCAGTTGAGTCCTTCCTCCTCGGCACTGATCGTGACGTTCTTCTCTTCGAGTCGGGCCAGGAGCGCATCGGGATCGCGGGTCGGCAGCAGCAGACGGAATTCGGAGACCTTGCGGCTCTGGTTGCCAACCATCTTGAGGACTTCGACCTTAAACTCCCCGGTCATCCGCCGATCGATCATGGTCACCGTGGAGACATTGTCGGCTTCCAGTTGTTCGATGAACTCGGTATAGGTGACTTCGACACTGCGGTCGCGATCGAAACCGTAGTAATTCACGAACAGCGCCGACAGGGTAATCAGCGCCACCCAGAAGATGAGGGTGCGCGACGAGCGCTTCCAGGGGAAAGGCGACTTTCCGTCGGGGTCGGTCGGTCGGCGCGGCAGGCGCGTCGGTTCCCGCTTGGGACCGTGTGAAGACGAATCAGGCACTTGTTTCGTTCTCCTCTCCCTGCGAGGGGTCGAGCTGCGCGATGTACGGCAGGTGGCGATATCGTTCAGCCAAGTCCAGACCGTAGCCGACGACGAACCCGTCGCCGATCGCGAACCCGACATATTCTATCGGCACATCAGAGGTCCGGCGCGCTCGCTTATCGAGGAGCGACACCACCGCCAGCCGCCGCGGCTGCCGGGCCTCGAGAATCCTGCGTATGTACGCCAACGTCATGCCGGAGTCAATAATGTCCTCCACGATCAATACGGACCGTCCGGTGATGTTTACACTCAAATCCTTCAGAAGTCGCACGGCACCCGACGGAGAGGTCCCGGTCCCATAGGCCGCAATGGCCATGAAATCAATGTGATGGGGGATCGTGAGGGCGCGGCTCAGATCGGCAATGAAGATGAAACTGCCCTTGAGCATGCCGATGAGGATCGGCGTCTCACCGGCAAAATCACTGTCGATCAGGGCGGCGAGTTCGTACACGCGTTCCCGGATCTGATCGGTCGTAAACAGGATGTTCATCTTCGGAATCGTAATGCCTTCCGATGTGGGGACGGTCAAATCAGTTGTCATTTTTTACACCACACGGACCCTCAAGATCCGCCGTGTCCCTCCGGTGATGCGTGCGCGGTGGGCAATCGGACAGCCGATCGGCCAGAGGATTCCGGAGCGATCGGCCAACACCGGGATGTTCTCCCGGTCGAACGCCGGTACTGCACGCTCAGACAGAAGATCGGTCAGCTTCTTCGATCCACCAAGCCCGATCGGACGGTAACGGTCCCCGGGACAGGGGCATCGCAGGAAAAGCGGGCCTCTTAGCCGCGCCAGATCGAGATAGGCCTCTCGGGTGTCATCGGATCGGCGCGGTGGGTCGGTTTCGCAAACGTCGGTTCGCAGTCGCTTGCCGTCCAGGTCGGACACGCTCAACCCCGATCGGGGAACGGCGATACACTGTCTCCCCGGTCGGCGGCGCGCAGAGCGCTTGGTGACGGCGATCATTCCCTTGGAACGGGTAATCGTCAGATCTCCCTGCTCCACTGTTCGCGCGGCTCCATTCGTTTCCCGTCTCAACGCCTCAAAGCGCGCCACGGTGGCCGGGCGGGGCACCAGCGCAAGTCCGATCCGCTCGATCATCGCCCGCAGTACGAACGGGTCAAGGCAACGATCATATTCCCGGAGGGCGGAGGCATCAAGGGTCAGGCGGTGCTCTCCCCCATTCCTGACCGCGCGCTGCAGGACATCCACGGCGGCCTCTTCAAGATACCGGCGCTGGAGCCACAGTTGTTCTCCCAGCCGCGCCAGCCCTTCCACAACGGAGGGGTTCATGGCCGTCCATTGCGGCAGCACGTTCTTACGGACATGATTGCGCCGATAGCGCAATGAGCGGTTTGAGGAATCGCGGCGGCAGGGAATCCGGCGGCGGCGCAGATACGTTTCGATGTCCCGGCGCGCGCAACCGAAGAGAGGACGGATCAACTGACCGCGCACGGGTGGGATTCCCGACAGCGCAAATGTTCCGGCCGCATCGATCACCGCGGCGGCGACATTCTCGGCGCGATCGTCCACAGTGTGCCCGACCGCGATATGGTCGTAGCCGTGAGCGGCGGCGGTCCGGGCGAAGAACCGATACCGTACGTCACGCGCCCAGAGTTGAAGATTCGCGTGCGGTTCCCGGTGCGGCCGCCGCGGGCGCAGAGAGTGAAAACGCACGTTCCAGCGACGAGC
>DATKYL010000350.1:0-6959 GCA_035528515.1 Acidobacteriota bacterium
AGCCGCACTGCCGCGAGCATAAGCAAAATACAGGCTTATGTCCGGGCTACTTGTAGTCGTCGCGTAGCCAGACGATCAACAACCGCGAACACTCCGAAGAGAGCCACCGTGAAGATCAAAAGCGTGGCCGGTTCCGAAGCCGGGACGAATTCAGAGGTAACGGTGGTGATGCTCCTCCAGAGGTACCAAGCATAATAATGAGTGACAGCGCGTATACCAGAAGACAGAACATGCGCCAGTCCAATCAGACCCAATCCGACGGCCGAAATCGCACCGACGAGGAAGTCGGCGCGCCGGAGTGCGCGATCCTCTACTCTCACTTCAGCCATTACGGCTGCTTCGAATCCCGCGGGAATGTCCCCAGGAATTGACGATTCAATAGCCCGGCCTACGGCCTGGTACTCGCGGAACCGCCCACGGCATTGGTCACATCCAGCGAGATGGCGCGCGATACGATTCTCACCTTCGGCGTCCAATCCGAGAAGATGGTCTTGGATCTCCTCGTCATTCAAATGTGTCACCCGATCAAGTCCTCCGGCCGAAACTTGGCCAACAGTTTATCTCTGAGTCTCGCTCTCGCCCGAAACAGATGACTCTTGATTGTTCCCGCTGGCATGCCTGTCATCTCTGATAGCTCCGGTATTCCGAATCCATCGAGGTGGTGAAGAGTGAGGATCAGCCGCTGTGTCGGCGGCAGTTCCTGAATCAGCGTGTGCACCGTCTCCTTGATCTCCTTCACGCACAAGACGACATGCGGCGACAAGCTGCCGCCACTGTCAGCCGCGACCGGCTCTGCAGCACGCTCATCCTCCGTTTGGGCACGAGCGTCGATCCCTCGACGCAAGTGTTCGCCAGCCTTCCATCGCCTGAGATAATTGAGGCAAGTGTGATAAGCGATGCGCGAGATCCACGTCGCGAGCCCGCTGCGGAATCGGAAACCTTGAAGGTTTCTGTACACCTTGATGAAGATGTCTTGCGCCAAGTCTTCATGGTCCGACTCGTTTGGCACCAGGCTGCGCACCACATGAAACACAAGACCCTTATACCCCGCAACAATATCGCGGAACTTCTCGGTCTCACCACTTAAGACGCGCTGAACCACCTCGCGCTCGGTCTCCGCGGCGTCCACAATCCTGATAGACGCCTATCGTGGCTCTGCGGTTGCAGCAAGAATCTCGTCTCCGAGCGCAACCTCCCGGGCTGATCCGTGTCAATCAGTCTGGACGACGACGCCAAGGAGGTTCGTATGTTCGATGGAGACATGCTTCGGCCGGTGGTGATGGTGCTGGTGGTTCTGACGTTCGCCATAATCGCCAAGGGCGCAACGGATTACCTCAGTCGCCGGCAGCTATTGGCCAGGGGTGCGACTCCGGAAGACCTGGACGGGAAAGCTGGAACCGCGAGGGATTGGCATCTCATGTCAAACCTGAAGTGGGCCCTCGTTTGTATCGGGTTCGGCCTCGCGGTCATCTTCTACGATCACTTCTCAGACTCACTTTCCACCACGGGGGGATTCGGTATCATGTTCCTAGGCGCCGGTCTCGGGTATCTGTGTTACTTTCTCGTCGCCTGGCGGTGGTCGAGAAAAGGCGGCAAGGACTGAGCGGCGTCGATCCGCGGCTTAGGATCTCGAGTCCGACGATCTCAGATAACAAGAGGAGGAGGCAATCCAGATGAAAGCACGCGGTTGCTGGCCGTCGTCCATCGTCATCATGCTGATACCTGTGCTCGTCTGCACGGGCACGGACGCCTGGGCCCAAGTGTCGACGCGACACAAGATCGCAGAAATCGTGGAAGCTGAGGCCCGGTACGATCTGTTCTCCGGGACAGTGCTCGTAGCCAAGGATGGCGTCATCATCTACGCCGGCGCCTGCGGTGAGGAGAACAAAGAATACCACGTCCCGAACGTGCTCGAAACGCGTTTCAACATCAGCTCCGTCCAGAAGACGTTCATCGCCACTCTGATCATGCAGCTTTACCAGGAAGGGAAGATCGACCTCGATGACCCCCTGACGAAGTACTACCCCGATTGCCCGTACCCGACCGCAGATCAGATCCGGATCAGACATCTGCTCAATCACACGTCGGGCCTCGGTGATTATCGCGACAGCGACGAGTACCAGTTGAATTCCGAGCGATACACGTGTATCGACGATGTCCTGCCGCTCGTCTTCCAGTATGAACCGGCGTTCGCGCCGGGTGAGCGATCGCGATACTCCAACGCCGGTGTGCTTCTCCTGAAGGGCATTATCGAGCGAGTAACAGGAGTGAAGCTCAATCAAGCGCTCAAGGAACGTATCCTTGACCCATTGGGGATGGACAACACCACGTTCTATGTCGGCGGCGACGTATTGTCCCGCCGTGCGACGGCGTACCGGCTGTCGGGTGATGGTGAGACATACGTCCGGGTGCTGGGCGAACCGTCGGCATACACTGGTGGCGGGACCTATACGACCGTGCTCGACCTGCTCAAATTCGATCAAGCATTCTATGGTGAGGAGTTACTCACCGAGGCAAACAAGTCGATCATGTTCACTCCGGTCGAGGCCAGCCCGAATTACGCCTACGGTTGGGTCGTCATGGAATTCGGCGGCACTACGATGATCGGCCATAACGGCGGCTCCGGCGGATTCAATTCCGAGTTCAGGCGGTATCCCGACAGAGGCTATACCATAGTCGTCTTGTCCAACTATGAAGACGCAGCCTTTGAACTGGCGAACAAGATCGACCTGATGTTGTTGGGGATGCCGTACGCGCTGGCCAGCGAATCCGACATGTACTATCGACGAGGGATGGCAGCACAACAGCAGGAAGCGTATGAGCCTGCACTTGCGCTCTTCGAGAAGAACGTGGCATCCGCAGCCCCGCATCTGCCGTCTCTCTACCAGTGCGCGCGCACGCGGCTCTTGGGCGAATTCGACCAGCAGAAGGCGATTGATCTGCTCGACCGGTACATCGCCCTCGCCGACGAAACAACCCGCCCTTCCATCGCCGCGGCCTGGTGGCGCAAGGGCATCGCCCATGAACAATTGGGCCAGACCGAACAGGCAATCACCTGCCATGAGAAGTGCCTGCAGTTGGATGAAGGCTGGGAGGAGGCCAAAGAAGCTCTTGCGAGGCTTCGGGGCAAAGAGTAGCAAACTAGTAGGTCGGCGGATTACGAGACCAGTAGCTCGGATGAGATGATTGGTACACGGAGGGGCAACCTCCAGCCATCCCACCGTCAACCACTGTCAACGGTCCTGTCTTCTGACCATATACTGACGCCCAAGTACATCAAACTTGAAGCAAGCGGAAGAAAGCCGATATGTTGATTATCAACGAATTCGGCGGAATCTCAAGGTGGGGAATGAGTTAGCCGAAACCGAGGGGCCAGGGCTTCTCTTCGACACCATCGTTAATTCGTGCCATAACAACAACTTACACATACCTGTGCCGAGTACATTTCTCGGCACTATCACCCCCCAATTTCCTATCTCACGGTGAGTTGGGAATTGGCTTCTCCGCCTCCCTCTGCCAAAGCACGACTACAGACTGCGCGGGTCATGAGCAGTCGTGCGGTCGCAACCGAAAGATTGGTGTCAACTTGGGGGCAGACCACTAATTTGGTTTGGGTTTCGAATTCAGCCCAAGGTCTGATGGGGCTTTTCGAGCGCATGGGAATGTGTAATGGGGTCCCAACCTGAAACCGGAGGCAACTCATGAAGCTGCCGTCAATCCAACAGGTTCTTCAAGAATCGGGCCGCACATTCAGGCGCTTCCCCTTCGTTCTCGCCGCCGCGGCGGTCTGGACAGTGGTGGCCCTGATACTCGTCGATTACGAGGGTCCACCGACAAGCAGCATCCTCTTTAAGATCCTGTTCGCATCAATCCTTGGGTTCCCTCTGCTGCTCGCGTCTGCGCTTTTCGCGGAAAGACGGGGCTGGCGCAAATCAATGGCATTGGGAGTTCAGGTGCTGTGCGTGTTCCTGCTCGTCGCTTACGCTTTGTCGGTACCCTCGAACATTGATGCTGCACCCCAGCTCCACCTGCAACGGCTTCTGATGCTTGCGCTGGCACTCTGCCTGCTGGTGGCGACTGCCCCGTTTGCCGCCACGAAACAGTTGAACGGTTTCTGGCACTTCAACAAGAGTCTATTGCAGCGCATCCTCCTTGCCGGCCTGTTCTCCGCCACCCTCTACGCGGGGCTGGCGATTGCAATGGCGTCTGTCGATGCGCTGTTCGGCGTTGATGTTCCCGAAAAACGCTATGGAGAGCTGGGGTTGTTCATACTCGGCATCTTCGCCACGTGGTTCTTTCTGGCGGATGTGCCCAAGGACTTGAATGAGTTGGAGACCCGGGCGGGCTACCCTCGGGTTCTCAGAGTTTTTAGCCAGTACATTCTCTCGCCAATGCTCGTTGTCTACTTCGTTATTCTGTACGCGTACGTTGTGAAGATCATGATCGAATGGAGTTGGCCAAAAGGCATGGTGAGCGGGACCATCTTCGGGTTTGCCTCAATCGGCATCTCCGCCTACCTGTTGCTCTATCCGATGCATGACAAGAGTGAGTACCGTTGGATCAAGGTTGCCACACGGTGGTTCTGGATCGCAATGATTCCCATGATCGTCGTGCTCCAGCTGGCAATCTGGCGACGGGTATCTGAGTACGGCATCACGGAAAATCGGTATTTCGCTCTTGGCTTGGGCGTGTGGCTGGCAGCGATGGTGGTGTATTTCCTCGCCGGCAAGACCAAGAACATAAAGGTCATCCCTGCCTCGATTTGTGTCCTCGCGTTGCTGACGTCCTTCGGCCCCTGGGGCGTGTTCAGCGTTTCTGAGAAGAGCCAGGTCGGCCGTCTGGAAGAGTTACTTACGAAGAATCAACTTCTGATCGACGGTGAAGTGCAGAAGGCGCAAGGGCAGATCCCCCCGGCTGACGCGGAGCAGATCAGCTCAATTGTCCGTTATCTGCATGATATGCACGGGTACGAGAGAATTCAGCCTTGGTTCAGCGAGAGTCTAAGACGTGACTCAGCCGGATTAGGGTTAATCGACCAGCCGCCTGCCTTTGTGGTCAATGCGCTCGGTGTCGAGTACGCCAGGTACCCGGCGTTCGGCGGGCGCGACCTTCGCGAGCTGCGGGCCGACTTGGGAAGAGCCGTCAACATCGCAGGGTATGATCATCTGTTGGTCGCACAGCGCCTGAGTGTAGAGATGCCCGAGTTCGGTCATCCGAGCGGGGGCGCGGTGTGCAGTATCGACACGAATCTGGACGTGATGACGTTGAGGGTTGTGCAGGGCGGAGCGACGGTCGATTCTGCGCAGATCAGCCTGCGACCTTTCGTGGATTCACTACTGAAAGATCATGGCAGCGTCGACGGAGATAGTATATCCCCCGAGAGAATGTCCATCCAGACTGCCACAGAAACGATGAGACTGAAGGTTGTTCTTCGGAAAATCGAATTCCGCAGAGAAGGAGACGAGTTCAAGCCCATTGCATATGATGCTGTGACTCTGTACTCGCAGACTCAGAAATAGCCATACCCTTGTGATCATCCCGGGGATACGGTGTATTACCACGGACACAATATCAGAGCACGAGAAAGCTGACCCATCAACAAGGAGTGACATGGTGACGAATCACGTCTCAAACCGCCCACTGCTGGGAGTTTTGATCGCTCTGATCATGAGTGCCGGCTGCTCTCAGGCCTTGGCTGCGGAGTTTTCGGCTGATTATACTGAACGACAAGGAGACTACAGCAAATCCGGGAAAATATACGTGAAGGGCTCCAGTTACTGCTTTGACATCATTGAGAGTGGTGAGCAGATGCTCATCATTGTGGATCCCGAGGCCCGAAAGACCATTGTTATTCCTGTGTCCACAGGGGAATATCGAGAACTGGCCATAGATGATATGATCAGCATCATGAATGATCCTTTTCAGGGCTACCTGTACACTGCGGCGATGGGCGACGTGAAGGCCGCCGGCGCGGAGACCATTAACGGCTATGAGTGCGAGAAGTCGGTGGTCACGATACAGGACATTGATGTTATGTCGCAGTGGGTGGCCGGAAGTCTGGACTTCCCGATCAGGATTGTCGCTCACGGCCCACCGGACAAAGTCCTTGAACTCACCAATATCGTCGAAGGTCCCGTCGACGATACCAGGTTCGTGATACCCGAGGGGTTCACGAAGTGGATCGATCCGGAAACCCTTCCCGTTGAACCTCCCGCGTGGGCTGAGGGTATCGCGGCTGCACCGGTAATGATGCCGCCGTTTGAACATGACATGTCAGCCGGGGATATCATTCGCGTCAAGGTGGAGCCCGGCAAATCACTTGCGATCAAGGGAGTCGGCAAGACCGATGCGGAAGCAACGGCCAGGGCGGTCCCATTCAAGGATGACAGACCGCTGAAAGAGGATACGTGGTACAACAACCTTGCACAGGCGGGCACCATCTGCGAAAGGCGGCATGAGACATCGGTCGAGGCCGATGAAGTTGTCGTGTACGTGTACGCAGGCGATATCACGGCCACCGCCAAGTGGCAGGAGATGCTTGAGAAGACCGTCGCCGCAGGGGAGGAAGTCCGGCTGCCGCTGCCGAGTTGGGACAATATCGAAACACGCCTGGTGAACTTAAGCGACGGCGAGTCGGTGGTCGTTGTCAGCTACTTCAAGGACGGAACCGAGCTAAGCGAAGACGACCAGGGACCGGTTAAGTGGCGGACGATCACTCTGAAAGAACGCGGTGACGTCGACGCCGGGGCAAAGTCGCATAAGGGCGATGAAATAGTATTCTCGGTCCAAAAGGGCACGATGCTCATCAAGTTGGGGCAATTTGATACATTTGAGTTCTAACTGCACAGACAGTGCTTCGTAAGGCGGGTGGCCGTAGTCCGTGGGGACCGTAGAGAAACCCACCGTGTATGCCAAGCGCCCTCGCTTGGCATACATGACGCCAGGCGAGGGCGCCTGGC
>DATKYL010000351.1:0-6454 GCA_035528515.1 Acidobacteriota bacterium
TCCGCCCCAACTCATGTTGATGACGCGCACCCCGCGGCTGACAGCGTAGTACACCGCGCGCGCGGTGACCGAGAAATAGGAGTTCGGGAAGACCTTAACGCCGACGATCAGGGCTCGGTCCGAAACGCCGGCGATCCCGACACCGTTATCGATCGCAGCCGCAATCGTTCCCGCGACATGAGTGCCATGCCCGAGAAAATCGCCGGGGTCGTTGTCCTCCGCGATGTCGTTCGGGGCGGTCACTGAGTCACCCGAGAAATCCCAGCCGTAGACGTCGTCAACGAATCCGTTGTGGTCGTCGTCGACACCGTTGTCCGGAATCTCGCCGGGGTTGAGCGCGATGCGGTCGTGGAGGTCCTCGTGATCGGTGTCAACGCCGGTATCGATAACCGCGACAAGCACGTCGGCCCTCGGTCCCGGATGATTGAGGGCGGTCAAAAAGCCGATATCGGCGCCCGCCGTTCCAGTCGTCTCGGCGAGCGTATCATTGTTGAGTCCGGGGACGCTGATGATCGCCCAGTACGGCTGCCCGGTGTTCTCCAACGGCCACTGGCGTTCAAAAAAGGGATCGTTGGGTGCCTGGTGCAACTCGACGAGGCGGTCGACCTCGGCGTATTCGACCCACGGCTGCGCCGACAAGCGTGCGGCAACATCATCAACGTTGGCCCCCGGTTCAACCCCGAGAACAAAAGTCCGCCGTCCGGGATGGTCGTCAGCGACTCCCGAACGATCGGCTGCGGTCCAGAGCGGCCCGACCCGATCGGCGCCGTGTGCGGCACACCAGGTCTCCAGCCGGTGGACGTCGGCCGCCTGCGCGGCGGCGGCTTGGGGGAAGCGGTCGATCTCGGAGGGAAGGAATCCCGGGCGCACCTTGACGATCACACTCGTCGGCGAGTGGTCCACTGCCGGTGTGGCGGCGGCGGGAAGCGGCGCCGCCGCGAGCGGATCGCACCACACCACGAACGCAAGGGCGGCGAGGACCGGAATATAGGCCCGGAATCTGAATTGGTCGGATAGACTTCTCATCGCTCCCTCCCATAGTAGCGCGACAAACACGTGCGGTACAACAGGCGATTTCACGCGCTGCTTCGCCCGTCAGAGGGATCGTGGTGAGGAACGCTCCGCCGCGTACCGGGATCAGTGGGTCTCCCGGTGGAGAAGGGGCGAGGTATCAACTCTCCGGTGGCCGGATGGGAGGTGGTCCGGCCGCCGCCGCGGCTCAAGGCACACCGGTACGCCTACGGCGCACAGGGCGCGCAGTAGTTTGCCGGCTGACCGCGAAATGCGACGCCGACGATGGTGACGACGTCGAGCACGTCGGTGTAACCGTCACAATTGACGTCGGTTCGTCCTCCGGGATGCGGATAGCAGGCATCGTCGATGAGGGAGGAGCCGCCGCGGAAGGCAACCTCAACAGCCCACACCACATCCAGAACGTTCGTGACACTGTCGCATTGGGGATCGCCCTGACACAGGCAGAGACAGCCCTGGACCACGTCGATCGCAACGGATTCCGTATCGGCGAGTTGGCCGTCGCTTGCGACAAAGACGATCTCGTGGATGCCCGCCTGCGTGTAATCGGGGGCGAACGTGAACTCGGCGGTCCCGTCGCCGTAGTCGGTCAGCTCCGCATTCGGGAACGTCTCCAACGACAGCACGGGGAAAGTGAAGTTTGAATCAAAGGCCGAGATGGCAAACGTGATTGTATCGCCCTCGGTCACGCCCTGCGGACCGGGAACCGTGAGGATCGGCTCCAGATCAAGCGCCAGGGCCTGCAACGTGATGCGGGCATTGATCCGACCCCAGCCGTGATAGATGTCGAATCCGGGCGTATCCTCCTCCGGGCGACCGACCAGATCTTCGACTCCCAGGCGGATCAAGCGCTGCACCGAGTCAGGCGGGTAGTCCGGGCGCAGGGACAAAATGAGCGACGCCAGACCGGAGACATGCGGCGTCGCCATCGATGTGCCGCTCATGTTGACGTACGATCCAAACCCGGTCAGATACGTACTCCAGATATTGCTTCCCGGCGCGCAGACATCGATCCAGTCGCCGAAGTTGGAGCCGGGATAGGAGCCGAGCGGCACGGCCCGCTGGTCGTCGGAATCGGTCGCGCCAACCCCGATCACCGACTCATAACCGGCCGGGAAGAGGGGTGTATCGCCGAAGTTGTCATTGCCCATCGCGGCCACAACCGTGACCCCGGCGGCGGCGGTGTACTCGGTCACCAGTCGTGAAGAGTCAAGGTCGGCGTAAACGCCCAGCGAGAGACTGATGACATCAGCTCCCTGATTCACGGCGTAGTAGATGCCCGCCCACATCTCCGAGACCGTACCCGATCCATCACTGCCGACGACCTTGAGGGGCATAATGCGACATTTCCAGTTCATGCCGGCGATGCCGATCCCGTTCATTCCGGTTGCCGCGGCGATCCCGGTGACGTGCGTCCCGTGTCCGTGATCGTCGCCCGGGGAATTATCCTCGTTGACGAAGTCCCATCCGAACCGGTCGTCGATCAAGCCATTCAAGTCGTTGTCAACGTCGTCGATCGGTTCGTTTTCATTGATCCAGAGCCGCCCCGCAAACTCCGGGTGGTTCTTGTCCATGCCCGTATCGAGAATGGCCAGGATAACGCTGGTGTCGCCGGTCGTGAACGCCCAGGCCGCTTTCATCTCCAGGTCGGCGCCCGCCGTTCCCGGGTCGTAGGGAGGCTGTGTCCCGGTGTTGTCCAGGGCGTACTGATGTGTGGCAAAGTAGAAGTCGTCGGGGGCGACCGTGCCGCCGGCGATGCGCACAATGGCATCGAACGCCGCCCATTCCACGTCCGATGATCGTTTCAACTCGTCGAGGAGTGCGTCAGGATCGACATTCTGCGGAACCTTGACAATCAGGTAGTCCGACATGCGGAGACTTGCCGCGATGCTCTCGTAGGGATGGCCTGAGCGCTGCGTGGGGAAGATGCGTTTGATCTCTTCGATCCGCCGGTTGGCTACGAGCCGGTCGAAGTCGGCGCGGCCGCTGCGGCCGGCGACGATCTTCGCCGGCGCATCGGGTGCCGCTACAAGCTTGACAATGATGCGGGAATAGTCGTACGCAGGCGCCGTCGGAGCGGCCGCCGGAGCGGCCGCCGACACAGTCGGCGCGGCCAGCAGCGTGGCCAGGAGAATGACCGTTGCCAGAATCACCTCGCAGCTCCACAGGCGCAAGGTTGGATGTCTCTCGTTGATTATCGCGCGGTCGTTCATCCTTGATCCCGTCTCTTATCCTTTATCGGCGCGGATCGGGGCCACCCCCATAACCTCTCCCAACCGGGTCACCCGCGTTCCGTCATTCCTCACACGGGTTGCACGGCGGGGGGCCGTCGCGAAACGCGATGTCCACCGCCATCACCACGTCGAGAACATTGACCATCCCGTCGCAGTTGTAGTCGGCCCGGGTCGCGTGCGGACAGGCCGGATCGGTCGGTGCCGGTGCGCCGCTGCGGAAGGCCACGTCGACTACCATGACAACGTCGAGAATACTGATGATACCGTCCCCGTTGAGGTCGCCGTGGAAAGAGCAGTCGCAGGGCAATCCCGTGATCGTCACGGTGCCGGCCGTGAACGCGTTGGGGTAGCCGTCGTCGAAATACGACACCAGGCGCAGGTGTGTTGACGTCCCCAGCCAGGTGGAATCGACCGAGACCGCCTGCCCGGGCAGCGCAGCACCGGGGGCCGTGACCCAGAGGTAGGCGATAACCCCGGAGCCGCCCTGGAGATACGGTGTGCCGCCGCCGGCATCGGCCCGTACCAGGTACGCGATCTGGTCGAAGAAGCGATTGTCGTACACGGTCTGGATCTTCTCAAAATCGAGTGTGCGCGGGCCGCGGGTCAGTGAGTCGATCTGAATGTCGAAGTTCCCGGACGACAAGTCGAAGGGGAGATAAATGTCGGCGACCGGATGGCTGTTCGACAACGAGATAGGAATCGCCCCCCGGGTGCCCGGATCGAGCTCGAGTTCTCCGTACCAGATCGTGTCGGTCGGATCGAACAGCAGGTCAAGGGCGGTCCCCAAATCGGGCCGCGGGCCGATGTGATAGATCAAGAGCGGCTGCTGCTGCGGCGAGCCGGTTGCGACGAGAAGATTGCGGATCGAGTCGGCATCGACAACGGTCCCGAGCATTTGTTGATACACGCCGGAAAGACAGAGGACCGCGCCGGTGACGATCGGCGACGCGGACGATGTGCCGCCGAACGAATCGGTGTACCACGAGTCGCGCGAGCCGCCGTCATACAGATCGCCGTAGCCCAAACTGTACACGAGCGTACCGTACCCCTGTAGATTGACGCGCGCGCCCCAGTTGGAGAAGCCCAGCTTGGAACGGTCGGCCGAGGTGGACGCCGGCGGGTTGCCCGCGCCGCACATGATGGCGTGCGAGTTCCGGACGGTCGTGTCGAAGAGTGATTCGTAGATCGGATCGTCGAGGTTTTCCGCGCCGTTGCCGGCCGCCTCGCAGACGATGGCTCCCTGCGCCCAGGCGTTGAGAAGGGCGTCGAAGTTCGCCTGGAAGTATTCCATCGGGACATAGCCGCGCTGGTCCTCACGTCCCTCGAAGTCGTAGCGCGGGCCGGGGGAATGCAACTCGATCAGAATGCAGTCGCCCGGATCGGACGCCGCGGCGGCCAGATCGACCGCTTCGGCAAATGACATCGTCGCCACCGACGAGGCGCCGATGTCGGCGTTGTAGGCGATCCCGGTCATGCCAATCAAATTGCGGTCCGCCGCCATCTCTCCCAGCACCGCGGTGCCGTGGTCGTTGTCTGACGGATTCTCGCCGATGAGAATCGCGGTGGCGCCCTTCGACAAATCCTCATGCGTCAACTGCCACCCGTACTCGATGTCAATCACCTGCGTACCGGTGCCGTCGCCGCCGGGAAGCGTCCACGCGCCGCGGGCGTCGACCCCGCCGGGGGCCGACTCGATGTAATCCTGGCTCGACTCCCAGGATGGTGTGGTGGCCGCGAGGGCATATGGCGAGTGTGGTACGCCTGCCGACGCATCGGCGGGATACTGCGCGACCTCGGGACGCGGTTCGAAGTAGGCGATCTCGACTTCGTCGCGCGCGTTCACCTCGGCGATGATCTGCACGGCCAGCGCGGGGTCGGTGATCGGGTGACGGTAGTAGAGCGACATGTCGGGGAGGTTAACGTGCACCCGGTCCTCAGCCGCCAGTCGGCGTACCCGCATCTCTTCCACATCCCCGGCGATCATCCGCATTGGTTGCGCCAGCCCGTGCGCGGCGAAGATCTGCCGCACCACGTCGGTGCCGGTGCCGGCGAGACGTACCGTGCTGCCGTCGATCGGCGTACCGCGGCGGAACTTGATAACCACGTGCCCGGGCGGCGCTTGCGGACTGAGGTTCAGGCCGGTCGGCTTGACTACCGGCCGCAACGGCTGGTAGCCGGCTACGAACTCCGAGGCGACGCGCGCCTCGGCGAAGCTCACGCCGAGAACCGCGATCAGTATTGCAGCTGAAACGTGACGAACCGTACTCTTCTTGATCGACATTCAGTAATCCCCTGACAGGCAGTCCCTCGCCTCAACGCGTTACGCCGGAATCCTCAAATGCGGCCGCAAGTGGGGTAAGACGGCCGTGTTGCTCAACGGGCGGGCTTGGATCGGGTGATCGATCACCCACGGGGTTGCCATCGGACGACGGTGACCCCACGGAAATGCTCGCCCATCATAAAGATACCACATGTTTACGATCTGTCAACCGGACCGAGAGCGGTATCGTGCCATTCCGCGGCCTGGTGCAAGCCACAACTCATGGGCGGGTCATGCGGTTCCCGATGGAACCCTCAAAAAGGGATAGCCTTAGGGGTGATCATCCGCTACAATATGTGCCCGTTCGGGATCAGAGTCGTCCCCGCCGTAGCTGTCCGAAGATCGACCTCGGGCCGCCGCGAATCCGACCCGGGTGAAAGGCGGGGTCTCTGAGAGCGACCGGAGGCATGTCGGGTCAGATGTCTCGACGTGACAAACGGAAGTCGTCCGGTGGTTTCCACGAATGAGTGGGTCCCTCGGCGGGCTGACGGAACACATCGGCGTTTCCGGTGTTTTGGATGAGAGTTGGGTAATGAGTGCCGGCATGGCACGATCCCGTGACCGCGATATGAGCTGAAAATGGAGGTAATGAACATGGCACACGTTCTACCCAAACTGCCCTACGCCTACGATGCCCTCGCGCCCCATATCGATGCGCGCACGATGGAAATTCACCACGGCAAGCACCATCAGGCCTACGTCAACAATCTCAACAAGGCGCTGGAAGGCACCGGGTTGGAAGATGTTCCGCTCGATGAGTTGTTTGCCGATCTGTCCCGGGTTCCCCAGGAGCGACGCACCGCGGTGCACAACAACGGCGGCGGCGTGGCCAATCACGCGTTGTTCTGGACGGTGATGGGTCCCGGTG
>DATKYL010000352.1:0-8745 GCA_035528515.1 Acidobacteriota bacterium
CGTGTTCCTGCATCGCCTGCAACAGCGCCGCCTGTGTCTTCGGCGGGGTCCGGTTGATCTCATCGGCCAGGACGATATTGGCGAAGACCGGCCCTCTGACGAAACGGAAGGTCCGCTTGCCGGTGGTGTGGTCTTCTTCCAAGATCTCGGTACCCGTGATATCCGAGGGCATCAGATCAGGTGTGAACTGAATACGGGAGAATTTCAAATCGAGCGCGCGCGCCACGGTCGAGACCAGCAGGGTCTTGGCCAGTCCGGGCACACCGACCAATAGACAGTGGCCGTTGGACAGAAGCGCGATCAGCAATTCCTCGATGACGTTGGTTTGTCCGACGATCACCTTGCCGATTTCATCTCGGAGGCTCTGGTACGCGGTCTTCAGTTCTTCGACCGCCTGTAAGTCATTTGAGGACATGGGAGAACGCGGCTCCTTTGGTGACAGGTCCGGGCCCGCCCGGTCTCGGTCGGGCAGGAGAATCCATTAGTATCGGCTGCCGCAGTGTCTGGGGTCAACCGGTTTGCCCGGTGTATCGGGGAAAAGTCGGCCGTCGCTATACGTCTGCATGTCTGCCGGTCAACGGTGCCGACGCCGGGTGCTCAGCTTGGTACGACCCTGGGACCAATCGGTTCCCTGGTGAATCGCGAGGTTTCGAGTTCTTACCGTAGCGCGAGGCCGGTCGAATCGAGGACCATGTGGACCGCAAACTCGCCTTCGGTGCCGTAAGCGGGGGTGGAGAGGGCTTCGGCCTCCACGAAGGGCAGCCATGAGGCGGATCCTGCCAAGCGCACGAACAGGCTGGTGGACCCGCACCGGACATCCGCATGGAAGGTCGGTGCCATCGCCACGGTTGATCCGGTCGGTGGGAAGAACTCGACGCGCGTGACCTTGAAGAAATCGTCGAAGCCGAGCGGTGCCAAGTACTGCGACCACCGGATCCGTTCCCCGTGGACCCGGAAGGTCGCGTCACGGACCGGGAACACCTCGTAGATCTCCCGCCCGTTGTCGTCGAGCGTACTGAGCACCAGTCGTGGGAGATTTGCCTCGGTTTTTAGAACCGAGACCATGCCCAAAGGCATATTCGGGCTGACCGGCGTATACAGCCGCAATTGGCTGTTGAGCCAGAACGTCCCGTTGGCCAGACCGATGGCCGCCAGGGCGGCGACGACCGCCAAGGCGCGATTGAGATCGGAGCGCCACGGGCTCGCAGCGTAGCGGCGCTCGCGTTCGGTCCGGCGCGCGCTCCGCAGGATTCTCATAAAGAGAAAGGCGAGTGTCAACAGACCCGCCGTGAAGAATGCTGCGGCAGCCGAGAGTAGGATCGTCGTGTTCAACACGCCGTGCGCCTCATCGATCCCCGGGCCGTTGTCGGCGGCGCCGGGAGTTCGGCCCAAGCCTGTCGATACGCAAGCGCGCCACGTGCGCGGGTCCGCGACAGGATGACGCCCTTCTTCAGGATGCTTGCGCACCCTGAGACATCAGGCCGGGGGCAAAGGCCCCTTATCGTGTTTTTTCGGCGACCGGGGCGGGGGCTTTAGACGGTGATTGAAGAGGGAGGGTCTCCGATTTCACCGGCTGCGCCGTGCCGGTCATTGTCTGGCTCATCTTGCAGTTGCCGTGGAAGATAGCGCCCTGCTCGATAATCAGCGATTTGGTGACCAGATCGCCCGTGATATTGGCTTTCGCCTGCAGCTCGATCCGTTCGGAGGCGTGGATATTCCCCTTCAGGGAGCCGGAAACCACGGCGTTTTTGGTCTTGACGTTGGCGTCCACGCGCCCGGAGGGGCCAATGGCAATCGTGTCGGAGACATTGACTTCGCCCTTGACCACGCCGTCCACGCGCAGAGTTCCGGACACATCCAGGGTTCCGGAGATGGTGGTATCCTTACCTATTAGCGTATTCATATTCTCTCCCCCACCCTCGATGATGGCAGTGCCGTCTTCTCGCGATTTGAACATAATTCAGCCTGCTCCTGTCTATCGGCAACGAGTGCCCGCTGCACGACATCTGTCCGCCTGCTGCGGCTCATTGGGAGTTTACACCCTCACCCCGCTCCGGGTCCAGCGCAAAATCGACAATGGGGCGGTCAGCGGAGCAGAAGTCGGTGCCGAATGCGGCACCGCGTGATCGGTCAGGGCTGCGGGGGCTTGTGTCCGGTGCGTCGCAGCCGGGCTCGAGCTTCGGCCCAGAAGGCGAGGCGTTCTCTGATCTTCGCCTCAAAGCCGCGGTCGGTGGGGTTATAGAAGCGCTGTCCCGCCAGTTGTTCGGGGAGGTATTCCTGGTCGACGAGCGCGTCGTCGGCATCGTGCGGATAGCGGTAGCCGCGCCCGTAACCCACTTTCTTCATTAGGGATGTGACGGCATTGCGGATCCAGAGCGGCGCCGGCAGCGAGGGGTTGCTTCCGATCGTATCCCGTACTCTCTTTTCCGCCTTATAGATAGCGTTCGACTTAGGGGCGCAGGCAAGATAGACCGCCGCCTCGGCCAGGGCCAATTCCCCCTCCGGTGAGCCAAGGAAATGGTAGGCGTCCTTGGCCGCCAGGGCCACGCTCAGCGCCCGGGGATCGGCCAGGCCGATGTCCTCGGAGGCAAAACGGACCATCCGCCGTGCCAGATAGAGCGGGTCCTCGCCGCCTTCGAGCATGCGGTAGAGCCAATAGAGCGCCGCATCGGGATCGGAGCCGCGGAGGGATTTGTGCAGCGCCGAAATCAGGTTGAAATGCTCCTCTCCTGATTTGTCGTACAGCTCGGTCTTGCGCTGTACGATCTGACGGATCAACTCGGCCGTAATCCCCTGCTTCTGGTCGCCGCGCCGCTTCACATCCGCTGCTGCCGCCTCGAGCAGCGACAACGCCCGCCGGGCATCGCCGTTCGCCAGCGCCCCCATGAGGGCCAATACCTCGTCGGTGACCGCCGGAGCGTCGGTGCCCAAACCGCGCTCGGCGTCGGCGAGCGCCTGCCGCAAAACGATCCTGAGTTCATCTTCAGTCAGCGCGTGCAGCACGTGCACCGACATTCGCGACAGGAGCGCCGCGTTGATTTCGAACGACGGGTTCTCGGTTGTCGCGCCGATCAGGGTCAGGACGCCGGACTCGACATTCGGCAGGAACGCGTCCTGTTGGGCCTTGTTGAAACGGTGGATCTCATCGACGAAGAGAATCGTCCGCCCCCCGTCAAACGCGCGCCGCTTCTCGGCGCGTTCGACCGCCGCGCGCACGTCCTTCACGCCCGAGAGAACCGCCGAGAAGACGATGAAGTCCGATCCGGTCATGCGGGAGATGATCTTCGCGAGCGTCGTCTTGCCGCTGCCGGGCGGCCCCCAGAAAATCATCGACGTGATGTTGTCGTTTTCGATGGCCCGCCGGAGCGGCATACCCTCGCCCAAAAGGTGCGTCTGTCCCACGAACTCGTCGAGAGTGCGCGGCCGCATCCGGGCGGGAAGGGGTTCGGCTGATTGCGGCTCTACCATGAGACCGTACCTACCGGCGAAATTTCCTGATCGTGACGTCTTCGAGGGACACGCCAGCCTGCTGCAACGCCGCGAAAACGTGTCCCAGTGATGCGACGAAGAAGTCGGTCAGGAGCGCGATGTCGTGATAACCGGCGTCGCCAAGAACGTTCGAGTAATAATACGCGCCCGCGTCGGCCGACACACGTTCAATAACGGCCTGATTCTCAGCCGCGCCGATGTGAAAGAAGCCCCCGGCACGAATCGGGGCGCCGGGGAAGAGGATGGCGTGCCGTCCATAGGATCGGAAGCCGTACGTGAGTTTGTTGTGCGACTCCAGGCCGGCGTCGTCCCGCGCAAACCGAACCCGGCCGTACCGGTCGACGGCGAAGAAGTCGCTCTCGTGTTCGGTGTCCGGCATGGCGCCGCGGGCCAACGTCCTGATACTGCGGGGGCTGTTTCCCAGATCGGACCATTGCCGGAAAAGACGTTGAATGAACTCGATCTCACGGTTTGGCCAGAGCGTATCGGGCGCCTGTTCGATAAACCGGTCGATCGCTTCACGCGTCGGCTGGAACGCCACGACACCGGTGAGACCCCAGGCGCGAATCTCGGCCGAGCGGTCGCGCCATTCACGCGGTCGGAGCGTGAGAGGGGCCTCCGTGATCGGCGGGTACAGATCGATCCGCTCCGGCAACTCCTGCCGTATCGCGCGCGGCGGTTCGGTGTCGGGTACGCCGGCATCGAGGGAGGCGAAATACTGCGAGACGTCGCGGGCGTACTTCTCGCGGGCCTTGCGCCCGACCGCGTCGTCGTCCAGCGTGGGGTAGTACTGATACTTCGCCCAGATCAGGAAACGGTTCTGATTCGGTGTCAGGATGCTGAATCCCACCAGTGAGTCATCCTCGGTTCGGCACCAGACGCCGCGGAATCCCGGCAGCCCGGGCGCATCCGGCTTGCGGTCGTAGCGGGTGATTTTGTGGGTCGGGAGAATCTCCTGTGCGGTCGAGAGGTGACCCATCGCCAGTTCGACCGCGTCAACGTCCGGCACCACCACCCGGAACGTCGCGAAAAACGGCTGCGCCCCTTCCGGCGTCTGCGGCGCGGCACCCAGCGGTTCCTCGATGAACCAGCCGTCCCGTTCCGGGAACACCTGAAGCAGCCGCTGCATGATGTCGGGCATCGGCTCGAAGGCATAAACGTCAGCAGAGTTGACGACGACGAGGCACAAGAACGCGAACAGACCGCGGGACCACGCGCGGCGGTCGCCGGCGGAACGGCGTCTCCACGGAGACGTCACTTGGTGATGAGTACGCAGGTGCAAGGCAGCAACTCCCTGTCAATGTCGGATCATCGGTTGCGTGCTTATCAGGACTTGACCGACTCGCCGTCGGCCGTGGGAATGTCGCCGGAACGAATGTATTGGACCGCCCGTTCGATGCGAACACGGCAGTTCTCTTTACCCAGCAGCGTGACGATATCGAACAATCCCGGTCCCGCGGTCGTGCCGGTGAGAGCGAGACGCAAAGGATGAATCAACTCGGCCGGTTTGCGCCCAAACTCCTCCGCGAGGCCGCGCAGCGCCGCCTCGGCGCGGTCTTTCGTGAACTCGGTATCGTCGATATCGGCAAACGCCGCGGCCAGAAGCATGAGATCGCCGTCGGCGCCGGGGCGGGTAAACTGCTTGCGTGCTCCTTTGGGATCGTAGGTGGTCGGCTCCTCGAAATAGAACCGACTCAGTTCGACCGCGTCATTCAGGAGCTTCATGCGTTCCTGCAATGTCGCGACGACGGCGCGATACCAGTCGCGACGCGCGGCCACATCCTCGGCCGTCGCAAACCCGGCTGCCATGAACAGGGGCGCGGTGCGGTCGAGCAGTCCATCGACCGGGAGCGCGCGGATATACTCGCCGTTCATCCACGCCAGTTTATCCAGATCGAAGATCGGATTGGCGGCGTTGACGCGGTCGAGGGAGAAGGCGGCGATCATCTCCTCGCGCGTCATGATCTCCCGATCATCCCCGGGGGACCATCCCAAGAGCGCGAGGAAGTTGACGATCGCCTCGGGGAGATAGCCCTGTTCTCCGAACTCGATCACCGAAGTGGCACCCTCGCGTTTGGAGATCTTCCGCCGATCCTTGCCCAGGTTCAGCGGCAGGTGGGCGAATTCCGGCGGCGCGACGTCGAGCGCGCGGTACAGAAGCACCTGCTTGAATGTGTTCGTAATGTGATCGTTGCCGCGGATGACGTGCGAGATCTGCATAGCGCTGTCGTCGATGACGCAGGCGAAGTTGTAGGTCGGACGGCCGTCGGCGCGCACGCAGATGAAATCGTCGAGGTCCTCTCCGGAACGCGACTGCTCCCCGTAGACCAGATCGTTGAACTGAACCATTTCCGGCCCGATCCGCAGGCGCAACGCCGGACGGTGTCCCGCCTCCTCCTTCGCCCGGCGTTCGGCGTCGGTCAGATTCCGGCAGGTGCCCGGATACCGCACGGGTTGCTTGGCGGCCATCGCCTCTTCGCGGGCGGCGGCGAGTTCCTCGGGGGTGCAGTAGCAGGGGTAGGCCGACGCGCACCCGCGCAGCCGCTCAACCCAGTCATCGTAAACGGCGCCTCGCTGCGATTGGAAGTGGGGACCTTCGTCCCAGTCGAGCCCCAGCCAACGCAACGACTCCTGGATGGAGTCGACATACTCATCATGCGACCGCTCGCGGTCGGTGTCTTCGATGCGGAGGATGAGGACGCCGCCGTGATGCCGGGCGAACAGCCAGTTGTAGACCGCCGTGCGGGCGGTCCCGACATGGAGATGCCCTGACGGTGATGGTGCGATACGGACGCGTACCGGTTTGCTCATGTCGTCACACTCTCTGCCCGGTCACCTCGGCTGACCCGGCGGCTCGTTCATTCAAACGACGGCGGCGGCGGCGGCGGGCGTTCCGTCGCATCATCGCGTCGCGGTGTATCGGTCGGCTGTGGTGCACTTCCGGGCAGCGGGGTCGGTCCGGTGTGCTGCGGACGCACCGCGGCCGGTGCGATCGGTCGCGGTACCACCGTCTCCGTCACCTCAATCTCCAACCCGCCCCAGAGGCGTGCCGCGACGTTGTACGCGCCGGCGAATAGAAAGCCGTAGAGCACACCAAACATCGCGCCCATGATCGCACCGAACACGGGCAGGACAAATCCCAGCACGCCGATTCCGGTATCGAAGATCTGGTCGAGACCGGGGATCAGCTCCCCGGCGCCCCATCCTGACTGGCGTGCACCATAGAGCATGATGCCGAGAAACGCCCACTGGATGATCCCAACAACGAAACCACCGAACCCGCCCAGGATGAAGAGCGTCTTGACGGCCGAGAATACGCCGATCCGTTTGATTTCCCGCTTTGCGACAGCCACTCCATCCTCCTCACGGTGTATCCGGGTTCATTCTCCCATCACCTTGACGATCACCCGCTTGGCGCGGCGGCCGTCGAACTCGGCGTAGTAGACGCGCTGCCAAGTCCCCAAATCAAGGGCCCCGGCGGTGATCGGCACAATCACCTGATGTCCCACCAAGAGACTTTTCAGGTGCGCATCGCCGTTCGTCTCGCCCGTGCGGTGGTGCCGGTAGTCCTCACGGAAGGGGGCGAGGGATTCGAGCCACTCGTCGGCGTCAGCCAGAAGCCCGTCCTCGTGGTCATTGACCCACACCCCGGCGGTGATATGCATCGCCGAGACCAGGGCCATCCCCTCGGTCACACCCGAACGGCTCACCACATCGGCCACCTGGTCGGTGATATCGTGGTACTCGCGTTTCCGGCGGGTGTTGAAGGTCAGGTATGCCGTTTCGGTCCTCATGGCCACCATCCTGCGGCGCAGCGACTTAGTCGGCTGGTCCCTCAGGGTTGCGGGGAAACGTCATGTCCCGAACAAAAGGCGGAACTCCGGCCGCCGCGCCGCGTAGAAAATACCGGTCAACAGATCAGGCCGACAGCGAAAATCAAGATAAAGCAGGTGAAGGGAGGCAGCACAATATGAAGCAGTGGAAAGAATGGCTGCCGCTTCTCGTGGTGGTGGGAGTAGTGGCGATCGCATCGGTATTGGTCGCGGGCCGGGCCCAGGCTGGTGACGGAGACGGCTGGCTGGGCGTCTACATCCAGAGTGTGGATGAGGACCTGGCCGACGCCGAGGACTTAGAATCAACCGAGGGCGTAGCGATCACGCGCGTCATCAAGGACTCCCCGGCCGAGAAAGCCGGCTTGGAGCGCGGCGACATTATCCTCGAGTACGACGGCAAGAAGGCGCGCTCGGTGCGGCGGCTGACCCGTATGATCGACCTCTCCGACCCCGGCGAGAGAATTGAGATCGTCGTCCGGCGCGACGGCAAGGATAAGACGGTTGTCGTCGAGATCGGCGAGGACGACGAGGATCTGATCATCTCGGACTTCGGCGATCTGTTCATCGACATGCCGAAGATCAACATGCCGAGAATCAGGATTCCGGAGATCGACATCAACGTTCCCCGTGCGCCGCGGGCACTGCGCGCGCACCGCGCGCCACGGGCGCCGAGTGTCTACAGCTTCTCGACCGGGCAGTTGTCGACGGCCCACATCGGCGTTTCACTCTATGAGCTGTCCGAGCAGCTCGCCGAAACGTACGGCGTCAAAGGCGGCGCGCTGATCAACGAAGTGAGCGAGGACGGTCCGGCCGAAAAGGCGGGCCTGAAAGCGGGCGATGTGATTGTCAAGATGGACGGCAAGCGTGTCGACGACGTCTCCGAGATTCGCGAGGCAATCCAGGACAAGGATGAAGACGAAAAGATCGAAGTGACCGTGCTCCGCGACGGCTCCGAGAAGAGCTTCGACGTCGGCATCGAAGAGAGCTACACCTGGTCGGGAGTCGGCACGCCAAAGGCGCACTCGTTCTCCTGGACGACTCACGGGCACGATTCCAACGACGATTGGGACGACGAAGACTGGACCGAGGATTACCGCGACGCGATGCGCGACTACCGCGATTCCTACAAGGAATCACGCGACGACTGGCGCAAGGAACTGCGCGAGGCGATGAAGGAGCTGCGCGAAGAACTCGACGATTTGCGTGAAGAGTTGGAAGACCTGGACGACGACGGTTAGACAACGTAAAAGTTCGGATCTTCCCCGTCAGCAAAGCGGGACGGCTCGTGCGCCGTCCCGTTTTGTATTGGGGGGAGGGAGATAGTGAATGTGTCCGTGTGCCAGTGACGTAGGGGTGTGTGGCTGCAATCTCTGGGGCCCGTTGAAAAACCCAATGTGTATGCCAAGCGCCCTCGCTTGGCATA
>DATKYL010000353.1:0-9999 GCA_035528515.1 Acidobacteriota bacterium
GGGAGAGGTTGCGACGACCGAGAATGCACCTGCCGGTGAAACGGACCATGCCACGCCGCAGGGGTATCACTCCGACTTCGGACGGGCCGCCGCCGAAGTTGCCGCGAGTCAGGACTCCGGTGCCGTGGATACGATCGCGGAACTCTCTCAACTCGATCAGCGCTTCCGCGAACTCTCCGTCGAAGAGAAGCGCATCGGCGAGGAGCGCCGCGAGCTCACCCGGCTCAAGCAGGAAGTCGAAAACCTGCTGGTCCGGCAGGAAGCGATCGCCGACGAGAAAGTCCTATATATGGCCAAGCTTCTCGACGGTATGAAGCCCGATGAGATGACCGGCCTGGTCGTGGAACTGGACAACAAGATGATTCTCAGGGTCCTGCCGAAGATGAAGCCGCAGAGCGCCTCGAAGCTCTTGGCGCAACTGCCGCCGAAGCGGGCCGCTGCGATCACGACTGCGCTGTTGGATTCGGAATCTGAGGAGTGAAACCGACGTGACGGCCTTCTTTACCGAGATTCGTCCCTTGATGTCGCAGGGTGCTGCGCCGCAGCCGAATGCCGTGGGGACAGGTCCGGCAACAGGGGGCCAAACTGATCTTTTTGCCCTACTCTTGGGAATGACACTCACATCGTCGGAGAACGCACTCGCCGACGCTGTGAGTGCCTTTGCCCATGTCCCAAGCGGGTTGTCAGAACAGGATCTTGTCTGGGATTCTCGCGGTGAAACACACGAACAACCCGTAGCACCGGGAGGCGGCACCTTCGTCGAGACCGACATGCTGCCCGATGTCCAACCCATGGTCGCCGATCCGCTCATCTGTGCGTTGCTCGCCGCGTTGCCGCAACCCGGTGCGCCGGCCGACGAAGACGTGACTCCCGGTCCGGCTGTCCTGCGGACGCGCGTACCCTCGCTCGCATGCCTGACGGTGCCGTTGCCGCAACTCCAATTCGGCCCGGCGGCTCTGTTGAGCCCCGACCTCTCGACGGGTGTGGCGGCCGACACAGAGGCGATTGCTGTCCCAGGATCCGATGCTCAATCGCTGACTGCACCGTTGGCTGCCCGGATCTCGTCGACCTTACATTCGGGACAACCGGCGCCCGTATGGGAACCGCTTCCATTGTCCGACCCTGGACTCGCAATCGCATTCGACGCGACCACTGACAACGGACTGCGCGCAACGGCCGGTCCCCGGATCACTGCGCACAGCGTGGACGCGTCGTTCTTCATCACACAGCCCCAGGCAGACATGTCCGAGTCCGCGTTTCATGTTTCCAGTCAATCGGTCACCTTCGCCGCTGTTGGCAATCAGAATCAGGTGCCGGCCGATCCGCTCCAACTCATAGGGCATCCGCCCTTGCTTGTGACGTCTTCTGGTCTCGAAATCCCTGATGCGCCGCTTGCGCCAGTCATCTGCACGCTCGATCGAACGGTTGCTGCGGCAACGTCTCAGAATACGATGCCGACGCCGGCAGCATCACCGACATCTGTTTGGAGTGCCGCGACATGGCCGGCAGCCACTCCGGATGTCCATACCAGTGTTGCCGCAGTGCGTGTCGATGCCTCCGTGCGACAATCGACAGCCCCAGTCGCACCGATCGTGCAACTGGCGGCGCAATTGGGATTGGCCGACGGATTCTCGCTGGAGGTGGGGGAGAGCAGTCAGTCGCCCGTGCCGTTTGCTGCAATCAGCACAGTTCCGCAGACGGGAACAAGCATGCCGGCAGACCTCGGCCCGCTGCCGACGATCCCGATGCCCGCCACGGCCTCGGCTGTCGTGACAGTGGACACCGCGATTGAGACCGTGCCGACGTTGCCGGCCGCACCGCCGTCTCCGCCCGTAGCGTCGGATGATGAGTGCCAGGTTGCGGCGCAAAGCAAGCCGGCCCGGCACACGGAGGTGTGCGTCCCTCTCGACGCGACCCCGGTAAGAACGAGAGTCGTCGAGCCCCGACAGCAGGTCCAGACTGGAGACACTCTGCGTCCCGAAAGCGACATCACGTCCGCTCCACTCAACCGGAACGCTGCTGCGACGCCATCGCCACTACCGGACACCGCACCTGTCTCCGTCGTTCCTACGTCGGTGCGGCAGCATGCGTCGGTCCGGGCGTCGGTCCAAGCCGCTTCGGCATCGGAATCCCCGGTTCAGAGCCACATTGCCGCGAACGCGCAGGTGCGTCCCAACGCGACGGAGCCGGTCGTCCCTTCCGACGACCCGGCGCGTCCCGCGCCGTCGACGCCGCGATCGCAATCTCAGGCGCCTGCACCGGTCGGTCCTGACACGACCGCCGCGACACAGATCAGAACCGACGGCCAGGATGTGACGGCGAACATGCCGCGAACGGAGCCGGCCGCCCCGATTCAGACGATATCGCAAACAACGAATACTATAGCGCCGCCCGAACCCGCAACGCACGCGGAAACTCCTGAACCCACGCGCTTCGTGATCGAGACGCCCAAACCCCTGCCGGTACCGGGACGCATCACCGTGCGTCTTGAACCGCCTGAACTCGGCGCGATTCGCATCGATCTGACCGCGGGGCCGAGGGGCATTGTGGGGCGGATGCGGTTTGCGTTCGAATCGGCGCGCGCCGCGGTCGAACGCAGTTTCCCCGAGTTGTATAAGGCGCTCGCCGATGCCGGTGTGCGCGTGGAACGTTTTGAGATTGCCGGTCACACACCTGTTCGTGAGACCGCCACCGTCTGGGTCGCGGATGACGCGGGTCAGAATCCACTGGCTGATCGCGCCCCCCACGGCCGCCCCTGGGCCGGCTCGACGGGCGACCCGCGTGAACGGCAGACACGTGACGACGGCCGGCGCCGCTCACCAGAAACGCAAACCGCCTCCCTGCGCACCGGTGGTTTCCAGGTACTGCGGGCCGGGCAGGTCAATCTGCTCGCCTGAGCGAAAGGAATGCGTCATGCCTATTCTGTCCATATCCAGCGCTACCAACGCCACCGCACAGGCGGGCGCCGCCTCCGCCGCATCAGCGGCTGAACTCGGGAAGGATGACTTCCTGCGTTTGTTCGTGACCAAGCTGGCCAACCAGGATCCCCTCTCACCGATGGAGGATGAGGCCTTCATCGCCCAGTTGGCCCAGTTCTCACAACTCGAGCAGACAACCAATATGAACGAGCTGCTGACCCAGTCTCTTACACAGACAGCGATGATGACGCAGTCGCTCACCAACACGATGGCCACCTCCCTCATCGGCCGGACCGTGCGTGTGGAAACGGGCGACACGATCCTCAGTGACGAGGGTGACACGACTATCCGTTTTGATCTCGAACGGGCGGCGGTCAATGTGACGGCTGAGATCACCGATTCCGGCGGCAGCGTCGTGCGTGTCCTCGGCCTCGATGGCCGCCCGGCGGGCACGACGGAGGTGAGTTGGGACGGCTGCGACAGTACGGGCCAGCGTCTCCCGGCCGGATCATACCACATCACTATCCACGCCACCGACGATGAGGGCGAATCGATCAACGCCGTGTCCTATTTCGGTGGCACGGTTGACGGTGTGCGGTACGTGAACGGGGTGGCGTATCTCACGATCGGTGACGCGTTGGTGCCGATGGCCAGCGTGATGGAAGTGTTCGCCCAGGAGGCCCAGGAGGACCAGGAGTAAGCCTATGAGTGTTGTTTCATCCATTCGCACCGCCGCGGCACAGGTGGTCGGCGGGACACGCCCGGTCGGCGCGCCGCAGGGCGGGTCGGGTGAGTTCGCCCGCATCCTCCAGCAACGGCTCGGCGAACGTCGCATTGCCCTGTCGGCGCATGCGGCCGACCGCATGATCCGACGCGGCGTGAACATCGACGAGAACACCGCCAACCAGTTGCACACCGCGTTCGAACTGGCGTCGCAGAAAGGAGCGCGCGAGGCGCTGTTTCTCCTCGACGAAATGGCCGTGATCGCCTCAGTACCCGATCGGACGGTGAAAACCGCGATGGATCGGGACGCGCTGGCCGCCGGCGTCTTCACCCAGATCGACACCGCCGTGGTCCTGACCGGCGCGTCGCAATCTACGGACACAATCAATCAATCCTATAACCAGTCACCCGGATCGATCGGCTGGGCCCCAACCAGGGAGGCCGCGATCCAACCTGGAGGGCTACCATTATGATGGCTTCACTGTTCGCCGGTGTCTCCGGCCTCAGCAACCACATCGTGCGCATGAATCTGGTAGGAGACAACATCTCGAACATCAACACGATCGGCTTCAAGACCGGTCGGGTCACGTTCCGCGAAGCACTCGTGCAGACGCTGCGCGGTGCCGGACGCCCGGCGGGCGCCACCGGCGGCACCAACCCGGTGCAACTGGGTCTCGGCATGGCCGTCGGCACGATCGACAATCACTTCGCTCAGGGCGGTCTGGAGACAACCGGCCAGTTGACCGACCTGGCGCTGCAGGGATCGGGCTTCTTCATCCTTTCCGACGGCAGCGCGGACTACTACACGCGCGCGGGTGCATTCGGTCTCGATGCGAACTCGAACCTGGTCGACCCGGCCACCGGTCTGTTCGTGCAGGGCAAGATGGCCGACAACGTCGGCACGATCCCGGCCTCGGTACCGATCGGCAACATCACACTTCCGTTCGGTCAGCAGGATCCGGCCAAAGCCACCACTCAGTTGTTCCTGGCCAATAACCTTGATGCCATGGCCACGACGGCCAATGCCTCTCTCGTCAACGCCGGTACCACCAACATTGACAGTGTGACCGGTGTGGCGCTCAACGGTGCCGGCGGGACGCACACCCTCACGCTTGCGGGATTGCAGCCCACCAACTCCATCGCCAGCGGTGTCTGCTCGGCGGGTGTCATGACGACCGCGAGCACGCTGGGCGCCCTGGGTGTGACACAGGCCGGCCTGGATTCGGGACTTACGATCTCGGTGGATGGCGCCAACCCCGTCCCGATCATGGGTCTCACCCTGACGTCCACGATCGCGGACCTGATCAGTGCCATCAACAAGCTGGACGGTGTCGAGGCAACTTTCGATTCCTCCGGCACGGGGGCGATTCAGTTGACGCGGACGTATGCCGGTGACGGCACCACGTACAACATCGCGACCAATGCCGGGGTGGCCGGTGGCATAGTCACCGAATTGTTCACCAACGGTGTCGCCGGATCGACATTCACCGTGGACAACGGCACGGCACACACGATGACGGTAAGTGACGTGTTCACTCCGAACGGCGGTGCGCCCATGGCCGCGGAAACACTCGGTGTGACACTCAATGCCACGACCGGTATGGTCACCGGAGTGAGCAGCCTCGGCGGCGGCGGTGTGACGATCCGCTCGTCCACGCTGCTGGCCCCCGGAACGGCCGTGGTCAAGACCGCGGATACCGAACATGCCTCGTCCATCACCGTCTTCGACTCGCAGGGAGGCAAACACACGCTCGTGTTGACCTTCAGCAAGCAGGCGACACGCAACACCTGGAACTGGCACGCGACGCTCGCGGGGACGGAGGTCCCGGTCTCCGGTGATATGGGATGGGTGACATTCAATGAGAACGGATCGTTGTCCAATTTCAGCTCGACCGACGGCTCGAACATCTTGAAGATCGATCCCAAGAACGGTGCCGCGTTGATGGAAGTGTCCCTGCGGGCCGGCACCGCGGGTGAGTTCGACGGCTTGACCGGCTTCGCCGCGTACTCGTCGGCGATCGCCAAGAACCAGGATGGTTACGGGATGGGGATGCTCGACAACATCTCGATCGACCAGCAGGGACTGATCACGGGCATCTTCACCAACGGTGTCTCGCGTACACTGGCACAGATCATCCTCGCCGATTTCAATAACCCCGGAGGGCTTCTGAAGACGGGCAACACGATGTTTGCCGCCTCAGCGAACTCCGGTGACGCGGTCAAGGGTGTCGCCGGGCCGACCATCAATGCGACCATCTCCTCCGGCGCGCTGGAAGGATCAAACGTCGATCTGGCGCAGGAATTCACCAACATCATCGTCTCGCAACGTGGATTCCAGGCGAATGCCCGGGTCATTTCGACATCGGATCAGTTGCTCAATGAACTGGTCAACTTGAAGCAATAGCATAGGAGCCGAAGGGCGGTCCGGCGGCAGAAGCCGGACCGCCCCGCCTAACTGATGATTAAACTCACGCAACTTAACGGCCGGCCGATTGTCGTCAACGTCGACCTGATCGAATTCGTCGAATCGACGCCCGACACCCTGGTCAGTTTGACCACGGGGAAGAAGCTGCTGGTCCAGGAAACGGACGATGACGTGATCCAACGGGCCGCCGCGTTCCGGCGCCTCTGCCACAGTCCCGAGGGAGCGGGCAGCGTCCGTTAAGACAGCTATGAAGTCGATTGTTCTCATCGTCGGTGTGGTCGGACTGATGGCGGCTGCCGCGTTCTTCGTGACCACGCACGTGATCAGACCGGCCTTCGCGCCAACCGGGACCGCGCATGCCACGAAAGACGAAGAACCGGCCGCAACGAAGGACAAGTCGAAAGGGAAGAACACGAAGGACGACGGGCGTGAAGATCAGGGGCCGGGCGAGGTCTATCTCGTGTCCGACCTGCTCGTCAACCCGACCGGCACCAGCGGCACGCGATATCTGTCCGCCACCGTCGGGTTGGAAGTCGGGTCACCGAAAGTGGTAGGGAAACTCGAGGAACGTGCCGTGCAAGTGCGTGATATCCTGATTTCCATTCTGTCGGCACGCTCCGTCGACCAACTCACGGATTTTCAGGCGCGCGAACAGATGCGTGGCGAGATTCGCGAGCGACTCAACAGACTGCTGGGTTCCGACGAACTCCTGGCCGTCTATTTCGTGGACTACGTTCTCCAGTGAGGCGCCATGGCTGATGTTCTCTCACAGGAAGAAATCGACGCCCTGCTGACGTCACAGACCGCCGGGAAGAAACCGTCCCCGACGCCAACGGCGACCGAGGGCCGGGCGCCCGTTCTCTATGATTTCACCCACCCGGACCGGGTCTCCAAGGACCAGATCCGGACGCTGGAGAACATCCACAGCACTTTCGCCGGTCAGCTCGGGTCGACGTTCTCGGGAATCCTCCGGGCGGTCGTCGACGTCGAACTGGTGTCGGTCGATCAATTCACCTACAGCGAATTCGTCATGTCGCTGGTCTGGCCGTCCTGTACCTACAAGATCCAACTGGCGCCGTTGGAGGGGCAATGCCTCATCGATTTCGGGCCGTCCCTGAGTTTCGCTTTCATCGATCGCCTGTTCGGCGGGCGCGGACGCACACTGGAAATCGAACGCGAACTTTCCGGCATTGAACGCAGCCTGATGGATATCATCGCCAAACGGGCGCTCAAGGAACTGGGGCAAAGCTGGAAACGGATCACCGACGTCGAACCGACGATCCAGGGATTCGAACCCACTCCCCAGTTCATGCAGATCGTGCCGCCGGGGGAGACCGTCATCGCCACGACACTCCAGGTGAAGGTCCTGGAGCGCTCGGGCACCATCACCATTTGTTATCCCTACTTGACGCTCGAGCCCGTGATGGAAAACCTGTCGGGGCAGAACTGGATTGAGGCTTCGAAGACCGGCTCGACCGAAGAAGGCCGCGCGGTCGTCGAAGCGGGTGTGCGCAGCGTCGACACGCATGTCACCGCTGTCCTGGCGGAAGCCGACATCACGATGCGTGAATTTCTCAAAGTGCGCGTCGGTGACGTCATCGTCGCGGACACGAAAGTCACCGAACCCGCGCGCGTCCTGGTGGGTGGGATCCAGAAGTTTGTCGGCCGGCCGGGAATGCGCGGGCGTCACCGAGCCATTGAGATCTTGGATGTCCGAATGTCGGACGAAGATATCTAACCTGTGGCAGCGATTCTGAGGGTGTAGCATGACCGATCAAGCGGACGACAAGGATCAGTCAGCAGAGCAGACGCCGGACGGCGTCAACGAGGAGACCTCGACTCCCGAAGGGGCCGGCGATAACGTCGATGCCGGCGAGGCGGCGTCCGCTCCTGAGGTGGAAGCGGCCGCTGATGAAGCCGGCCGGGATGCCGCCTGGTCTGAAGCGCTGGCCGAGACTGAGGACGCGGACGCAGCCGATGCCGATGAATCGGCGACGGATACGGCCGCGCAGAGCACGGCACATCCGGCTGATTTCCCTGAACTCGGCGCCGGCACCGCCGGCAAGAGATCGGGCAACATCGATCTGCTGATGGATGTCAAACTCCCGGTCTCCATCGAACTCGGACGCACCACGCAACCGATCTCCGAAATCCTCCAGTGGGGTCAGGGATCGATCGTGGAACTCGATAAGCTCGCCGGTGAGCCGGTCAATCTGCTGGTCAACAACCGGCTGGTTGCCAAGGGTGAAGTGGTCGTCGTCGACGAGAACTTCGGTCTGCGTATTACGAGTTTGGTCGGTGGGCGGAACCGCGATGCCCAACGGTAGACAGCTGCGGCAGTGAGATCGGTGGTGAATGACGTGAACGGAAAGCTAAGACATTGTGCGTACGTTCTGGCCGGGTGGGCTCTCTTTGCGCCTCCGGCTTGGGCTGGCAATGCGACGGAGCCGGTCGGCGAAGCGATCGCGTCACCTTCGGTCGGCATGGGGACCGCGGACCTGCTGCCGTCGCTGTGGCGCCTCTTCGGCGCCCTGGCGCTCGTGCTGGTACTCGTGTGGGGAACGATGTGGCTCGCCCGGCGGGTGCTCAGAGGACGCGTCGCCGGCGTGAACAGATCCGACCTCAAAGTGATCGACCGGGTCTATCTGGCGCCACGGCGGTCGGTCGAGATCGTCTCGGTCGGCAATCGTGTCCTCGTTCTCGGTGTGACCGACCAGGCGATTTCCATGCTCACCGAATTATCCGATGAGGATATCCCGAGCACCGCGCTGCCCCACGGCACTGACGCCGCAACGGGTACCGGTGCGCGCGCCGCGGACCTCTGGCGCAGCGCCCGCCGTCGCCTGAGCGACAGGTTGCAGCGCGTCCGCGCCACCTCTGACACACAAGTGCCCGCGGCACATCCGGCCGCGAAGAGTTGAGGCATCCCTGTATGCGCCGTATCACCACCCTCGTGCTTCTGTCGCTCCTGTTGATCGTCCTGATGCCGAACCTCGCAGGCGCGCAGGGTATTCCCAAGATATCCATCGGCGTCGAATCGACCGACAATCCCAGCGACTTGTCGGCGGCGCTGCAGATTGTGATCCTCCTGACCGTCTTGTCGCTGGCGCCGTCGATCGTGCTGACGATGACGTCGTTCACCCGCATCGTCGTGGTGTTCTCCTTTCTCAAGCACGCGCTCGGCACGCAACAGATGCCCCCGGCGCAGCTGTTGATCGGGTTGTCGATTCTCCTGAGCATCTTCATCATGACCCCGGTCTTCAGCACCGCCTACGATCAGGGTCTCAAGCCGTACCTCGATGGGGAGATCGATCGGACCGCCGCTTTCGAGCGCGGCATGGAGCCGCTGCGCGATTTTATGCTCAAGCAGACGCGCGAAAAGGATCTGGCGCTGTTCGTCAGTCTTGCCGATCTCCCGAAACCGCAGGTGGCCGGGGATGTCCCGTTGCGCGCACTCGTACCGGGTTTCGTCATCTCCGAACTCCGCGTCGCGTTTCAAATCGGATTCGTCTTGTTCATACCGTTCTTGATTATCGATATGGTCGTCGCATCGGTTCTGATGTCGATGGGTATGCTGATGCTGCCGCCGATCATGGTGGCGATGCCGTTTAAGATTCTCTTGTTCGTGATGGTCGATGGCTGGTACCTGATCGTGCAGTCGTTGATGGCATCATTCCACTGAGCGACGCCGGCGCTCGTGGATGAGGGGAAGTGGGTATGACAACGGAGTTGGTCCTGGGTCTCGGACGTGAGGCGGTGATTCTGACGCTCATGGTGGCCTCGCCGATGCTCATCCTGGGGCTCTTGGTCGGTGTAACGATCTCGATCTTGCAGGCGGTCACACAGATTCAGGAGATGACCCTGACATTCGTACCCAAGATCGTGGCGGTTGCCTTGGGATTCCTGATCTTCTTCCCGTGGATCCTGGCCAAG
>DATKYL010000354.1:0-3879 GCA_035528515.1 Acidobacteriota bacterium
ACCTCACCGATGAGAATGACGTCCGGGTCCTGGCGGAACGCGTGCCGCAGACCGGCGGCGAATGAATCGGTGTCGGCGCCGACCTCACGCTGCGACACGATGCTCATCTGATCCCGGAAGACATACTCGATCGGGTCCTCGATGGTGAGAATGTTCTCCGCGCGCGTCCGGTTAATTTCCTCCACCATCGCGGCCAGCGTCGTCGACTTCCCGGAACCCGTTGTCCCGGTCACGATGATCAACCCACGTCTCTGCTGGCAGAGCTTGCGCACAATGTCGGGGAGATTAAGGTCATCGAAGGTCGGCACGGTGGTGTGGACCAGACGCACAGCCATTCCCGAGGTTCCCCGCTGCCGGTAGACGTTGAGGCGATAGCGGCCCATCTTGGCGACGCTGAGCGCCAAGTCCATCTCCCGCCGGGCCTCGAAACGACGCTGCTGCTCTTCGGTGAGAATCTGTCTGATGATCTCGTCCATCGATTCCCTTGTCTGGACACTGTCGCCCACCGGGACCAATCGCCCGTCGACGCGCAGATACGCCTTGACGCCGACGCGCAAGTGCAAGTCGGACGCGCCACAAGCGTTCATTTCTTCAAGCAACTCTTTAAATGTCATCTCTCGCTCCCGAGTATGGCAGACTCGTCCACAAGACACGGTGTCCCACCGAGATTCCGGTGTCGGACACTGACGCTATATCTCGTTTATCGGTTGATGGCAGGGGGGAATACAGTCCTGCGGGGATACGAAACCGCCCCCCCAATCCGGGGGCAGCAGGCCGAATCGCGGTATCGCGGGTGCCTGATTATGTCCCGGTTGGATCGAGGGTGAAGAGGACCTGCCCGAACTCGACCGGGTGAGCGTTCTCGACTCTGATCTCCACAATGCGTCCTTTGTGTTCGGCCTCGATCTCGTTCATGAGCTTCATCGCCTCGATGATGCAGAGGACGTCGCCCGGTTTGATCGTCTGGCCGACCTCGACAAAGGGCGGCGCATCGGGGGCCGGAGCCCGGTAGAGGGTCCCAACCATCGGCGCGGTGATTTCGATCAGATTGGACGGAGCCGCCGCCGGGGGGCTCTCAGCGACCGGCGCACTGGTGGCGGCAGGGGTTGACACGGGGGCGGACGGCGGAATCTCCGGAAGCTGCGCCTGTGCGCCTCTCAGCGAACCATTGTGGTTGCCCTGCCGGGACTTGGTGATCTTGATGGCGGTGCGCAGGAACGGATGGATCTCCAGCGAGTCGACATCCGACTCCTCCACCAACTCTATCAAGCGACGGATCTTCTCTATATTCATCGGCTCCCTCTCATTAGGAAGGCCCACAAACCGCCCGCTCGGTCCGGCCCCATCTTACAACTCCAATAGAGACCGCTCCGATTTCGTCAGAACCGTACAGCCACTGGGACGTACGATCACGTCATCCTCAATCCGGACGCCGCCCCAGCCCGGGAAATATACGCCGGGTTCAACGGTGATGACCATACTACTTTTGAGCGTGTCTCGGCTGCGGGGACCCAAGGACGGCCCTTCGTGGACGCTCAGGCCGATGCCGTGGCCGAGTCCGTGGTCGAACCGCTTGCCGTGTCCCGCGCGCTCGATCATCCGTCGGGCCACCCGGTCGAGGTCGATACCGGTCACCCCGGACCGTACCCGGGCCACCGCCCGCTGCTGGGCTCGCAGCACCAGGTCGTAGATACGCCGCTGCCGGGCGGTCGCTCGTCCGACGACGACCGTGCGCGTGATGTCCGAGACGTACCCCTCGACCGTGGCGCCGAAGTCGAACGTGACGAAATCACCCTTCTTGATACGGCGGGTCGAGGCGACACCGTGCGGGAGCGCCGCCCGCGGTCCGGAGGCGACAATAGTCTCAAAAGCGCGTTTTTCGGAACCGCCCTTGCTCATGTAATACTCGAGCTCCGCCGCTATATCTCTTTCCTGGACACCCGGTTTGACCGCACCCAACACTTGGGCGAACGCGTCATCCGCAATGGCAGCCGCCTTTCGGATGCAGGCGATCTCCTGTGGGTCCTTTACCTGCGTCAGAGGATCGACGAATCCTTCGAGGGGAAGCAGGAACGCGTGCGGTAGAGCCAGCTTCAACTGCCGAACCGCATCGTCGGTGATCCACTGCGGTTCGTAGCCGATCCGCGGGTGGCCTTCGGACAGCTCTTTCAGGCGGGGCAGAGCTTTGGTCAACCCCGCCCGCGCGATGGTGATACGCGCGCCGCGCACTTGATCTTGAGCCTGTTCGGTGTACCGCCCGTCGGTGAGAAAGTCGACCGTCCGCTGGCCAAGCACCAAGAGGCCGTTGGACCCGGTGAACCCCACCAAATACCGCAGACGGGACCCCGCGGTGGTAAGGAAACAATCAATCCCCTCGGCGACGATGCGACGGCGCAGACGCGTCTGGCGGCTGCTGAAGTGCTTCCTTGTGAAACGCAATCCTGTTCTCCTGTGGTCAAGCCGAGGCGAGACAAGCGCCGGCGGTTCAGACAGACGAGACGACCGGCGCGCTGGTGCACCTGACACCGGTTTCTCGATAATCAGAGTGACATGACTCTCCGGTTTCTGTCAAGGGAAATGTCCGGCCGCCGGGGCCGGGGACCGCGGCAACGACGTTCGTCAGCCGCCGCGAATGAGGCGCGTCGATGAGTGTCCGCGTCGCATCCGCACGCGCAGAACGCGCCCCCCCCAGGATCGCACATCGGGTGCGCCGACGATGTCGGCGACGGCGTATTCCGCACCCTTGACCAGAACGTCGGGTTGCAGCAACCGGATCAATCGCAGGGGAGTGTCGGCACCGAAGTAGCAGACATAATCCACTGATCGCAGCGCCGCCAGCACCGTCGCCCGATCACTCTGTTTGTTCAGTGGCCGACCGGGACCCTTGAGACGCCGGACCGAACGGTCGTTGTTGAGCCCGACGATCAGGATATCGCCGGCCGCGCGGGCACGCGCCAACAAGTCGATATGCCCCCGGTGCAGGATATCAAAGACACCGTTCGTGAAGACAACCTGAAGCCCCTGTCTCCGCCAGCGCGCCCGCAGACGTACGGCGTCACGCACGCTGAGAATGCGGGTGTTTCCCGGGGGCCGGGCGGTCGAATGTTGGCGGGTGCCTGACATCAGGGTCGCGGTCAGAGGGTTGCGATACACGGGGATCGCCCGTCGGACGATCCGGTTCATCCGACGGCGGTGTCGATACGTTCCTCGATCTTCGGCACCGGGATTTCGGCGAGTGCCCGGCGCATCGCGGCGACCGTGGTACACGCCGTTCCCACTTCCCGGATCACCTCTCCGGCGGCAACATTGGCCGCGTAGGCGGCCTGACGCATCGTCCCCCCCGCCGCCAGTGTCACGGCGACGGCGGCGACCACGGTGTCCCCGGCTCCGGTGACATCGTAGACGGTCCGGGCAACGGTGGGAATGAGCATCCAGCGGCCGGAGGCTTCGAAGAGCGCCATGCCGTGCTCCCCACGCGTAATCAGAAGAGTCTCGGCCTCGAGTTGTCGCAGGAGGTCGAAGCCGACGCGGCGCAGCGATTCTTCGTCGCGAATCCGTCGTCCGGCCATGAAGCCGGCTTCGTGGTGATTCGGGGTCAGCGTCGTGACGCGCCGGTAAACCGAAACGTGGGCATCCTTCGGATCGACGGCAACGAACTTACCTGCCTTGCGAGCGGCGGCAGCCACCGCATCCATCAGCGGCGCGGTGATGACACCCTTTCCATAGTCGGAGATGACCACGCCGGCCGACGACGACAGCGCCTGCGTCACGGTCTGCAGCAGCCGCTCGGCGACCGTGTCGGGCAATTCGTTCGTGCTCTCGAAATCGGCCCGCACGACCTGTTGGCTGTGCGCCACGATTCGGGTCTTCAGGGTGGTG
>DATKYL010000355.1:0-3283 GCA_035528515.1 Acidobacteriota bacterium
GATCGATTTTCAGCAGGTATGCGTCGAAGCTGCCGCCCCCAAACCACTGCTTCGAACCCAGTACGACGTAGTTCCCGTCGCGCGCCTGAAGGACATCGCTCGCGGACTCGTTCGGCGCCTCGCCGAAGACCACCTGCCATCCGTCGATCTCCACAGGCCCCTTCCCCTTATCACCACCGCACCCGTTCATCACGCCGACCAGGACAATAAATGTCACGATCGCCGATACAGTACGTCTCACGTCAATACTCATCCGGGTTCGCTCCACGACCGCCTCCACATACTGTGACCGCACCGACAGCGACCTTTCTCTGGCACACCAAATTCGTACAGCGCCTCTGGCATTCGGAGGCGGGACATTCATCAGATCACCGACTCACGATGCGGTTTGCGGGATCGTTTGGCAAGCGTTTTGTGAAGAGACGGGTCGCCCGGGGGCGACCTTCGACGGCATCCGTCGCTCGGCGCGGTATGAGGCGACCTACTGCCGAGAATAGTCTGGCTGACTACATGGCCCGCAGAATTCTAACTCCGGATCGCCGCTCCTGAACGCGACATTGACGATCCTGACCACGTCGAGAACGTTCGTGAAACCGGAGCAGTCCACGTCGGTGCGATCGAAGGGGCAGGCGGGATCGGATATCGACGCCGCACCACGGAAAGCCACGTTGACGACTGTGACGACGTCGAGCACGTTGGTGACGCCGTCGCACTCCGGGTCGGCGTGGCAGTCGCAGGAACAGTAGCAGTCTTCACATACCGTGAACGCCCAGAGGACCGAGTCGTGTAGGACGCCCGCCGAGTCGTTGCGTACCAGATGCGTTGTGTCGCTGACGACCGCTTTAACGGTGTGACCGCCGAGACCGAGCGCGCCGCCGTCGAGGATCAGGGTTGTTGCCGGATTGGCGGCAACGGGAACGTCGTCGAGAGACCAGTCGATGACCAGCGCATGCCATGCGGGCTGCATCGGCACGACACTCAGCGTCTCAGCCATGGTCCGATCGAGATCGAATGGAATCGCATCGGGTGTGAACGTTTCAATCGGTGACACCAAACTGTAATCGGACTTGACCAGCGTCTCCGAGCAGACCTCGCAATACGGCAGCGTCAGTGTTCGCATCTTGCAGTTCAGCCGCGGTCGGTACCATCCCAGCCAGGCGTAGTGAGCGCCCTCGAAGAGTCCCACCACGTCGGCATAGGTGCTCGTTTCGGGTGTCGGGATCGGCGTCGTCGGTTCAATCCACACGTTCCATTTGATCAACTCGCGCACCGTCTCTTGCGTCGTGTTGGGCTCCTCATCGGCGGGAAATCCCGGAATGGCGGCCTCGTACTCATCTCCCAGTCCGGCGTAGGAGTGGCCCATTTCGTGCATCACCAGTTCCGGCGCCGAACCGGCCCGCGAGGCAACGGCGAGGTCACCGCCCGATCCGCCGTAGGTGAGGTCGTTGACCAGGACGATGATGATATCGTATTCCGGCACATGCTCCGCCAGCAGCGCGTAGACCTTGCCCTCCCCATGATCCCAGTCGCCATCCCACTCGTGCGGCGCGATCATCAACAGCCGTTCCATGTCGTAGTTGTCAAAACTGCTGTTGAAGTAGGTGTCGCGGTAGCTGTCCGAGAATGGGTGATCGGAACCGGTTTGGTTGGACGGCACGAAGATCGCGAACGCGTTGAAGTAATTCGGGTACGCGTCAAACGGCGGCGTGGAGAGAAAGTACTGCAACCGTGCCTGGGCGTCCCCGACAAAGTACCAGTCCAGGTTCGCGGTGTAGCCCTCCGCGAACATGACGATGTTCACCCGTTTGTCGCGTGGGCCGTTGTCGAGAAGCTGATACAGCACACCTTCGGCTCCGGCCGGGACCGGCCCGCCGAGCGACACGGCGGCCACGATTCCCAAGGCCCCGACATATCGGCACAGGCGCTTTCTCATCGCTGCTCCGATGGGGGCCAGGGGATTGTGCCGATCAGTCGGCGTCCCACTGCCTTCCCGTCCACTGCCGCGGACGGGTCGCTCTTCCAGAACTCGACGCGCTCGGCCTGCAACGCGGTCGGCAGACGGAGGACGACAACCGCGCTGTCACGCGTGACGATCTGCGTCGAAAGCCTGCCGCTTCCCAGCGAGTCTTCGACCTCCAGACGCCGCGTGAGGGGATCGCCCACGAATCCCTGCCAGAGAGTCGTGCCCGAGTGTGAGACCGCCTGGTAGCTGATCCCGGTGCCGCGGCGCACGGATCGCGGCTTCTTCAGGATTCCTGTAACCTCCGTCCAGCGGTCGAGACGGACGCTGTCGGCGGTGACGACCAGCGTCAGGAATGAGATCTTCTCGTCGTTACCCGGATGCCGCCCCGACTGAGCGTCGGCCGGGAAGCCGGCCGGAGGCGCTGTCAGACTGCCAAGGAGGAGCAACACGACAACGCGGAAACAAGTGGTGCCTGGGTGTCTCCTGTTCATGGCGAACGGCGGTGCGCGATGAGAGGACTATCCCTTCCTTTGTGTAATATAATGCGAATCCGCCCCCCGGCAACCTCGGCGTTCCCTCGGATTCGCGTCGCCGAGCCGGGGTCGGCGATGAACCCCCTTGATCGTAGCGGCTTTGTCCGTCAAATTGGTGCCAGACACGGGAGGAGCGATGCGCTGTCAAAAGACACCCCAGGGATATATGGTTCGTTTGGAAAAGGGTGAGGAGGTTCATGCCGCGCTGACCCGCTTCATGCGCGAGAAGAGAATCGGCGGCGGGAACATCATCGGCATCGGCACCCTCACCGACGTTACGTTGGGATACTTCGATCTGGTGAGCCGCGAGTACCGGCGGGAACAATACACCGACGAGTACGAACTCATCAATCTGACCGGGAACCTGTCGTACGCCGATGGGGAGCCCCTTCTTCATGCTCATGTTGTCCTGTCGGGCCCTGACATGAGAGCGTTTGCCGGTCATCTCTTCGCCGGGACCATTGCCGTTACCGGCGAGTTCGCCGTTACGGTGGCGGACACTGAATGGCGGCGGGCATTCGACGAGGCAACCGGGCTCAAACTCCTGGATTTTGCCGAGCGATTGTAGCATCGGCCGCGGCGACGCAGCCCGGGAACGGTTTTGGGGGCAGGCATGATGGATCAGCGGCGGATCATAACGCTGGCGACCGATTTCGGTTCGGCTGACGGCACGGCGGGGGCGATGATCGGCGTCATCAAGTCTATCTGTCCGGACGCTGAGGTCATCAGCGTCACATCCGCTATCCCCGCCCACGATGTCGCACGGGGGGCTTGGGCGCTCTTCCAA
>DATKYL010000356.1:0-6376 GCA_035528515.1 Acidobacteriota bacterium
AAAGACAGGCTACCCACCGGATGGCTCTATGTTCGAATGCGAGTCGATCGCATCGATCATGCCCTTAACGATCGTCTGCATGACACCCTCGGTAACCTCCCTGGAAACGTGGGCCGCGCTCTCTGCTGTCACCTTCATGACCACTCGGGTGAATTCGGGATCAGTTAGGATATTATTCAGTGATTCATATAGCCCGGACCCGCCGACCCAGTGAGTCGTTCCGCTCTGAATCTGATCTGCGAGTCCTTGGGAGTTCAGGAGAGTCATTACAATCGCCTTGGCGACAAGTTGCTTTGTCGCCGCCTCAGTGTCCTGAAGTGCCACGTCCAGCGCGAAGTCAGTAAGCAGGAATACGATGTCGGCTGCCTGTGAACACTTCGGTCCACAGAGTACAAACCAGCCGTAGACAGAAGCCTCCTTTGTTGCGCGGTAGATACCGTACAGGGCTTCCGTAGTCAATCCAACGCCTCCTGCATACACCCGGTCGGCTGCCTTGAAAAGGAGCTGCGTCTCCGCGAAGTGCTTCGAATAAAGTCCCGCGTACTTCGTGACGTTGTCGAGGTCGCCCGCTTCCAGGAACTTCTCGGTGAGCGTCAGCGCATCAGCCGCCAGGTTGTGACGATTCAGCGCCATAACGTAGAGCCCCGCGTAGTCCTCATAACTGAAGTTGCTCGCGACTATTTCTCGCCAGCTGTTCTTAGGGGGAGGGATCCGAGTGAGTGTTTCTCGCTCACCTCTGACGAAGCGGTCCCAGCGTTCGATCTCCGAATCAATGTCCGCTACTCGCTCGTCTTCCGTCGGAAGGCCAGGAGCCGACTTTGGGAAGTCTCCAGAGACGATTTTCGGAATTCTCTCGATCACAAAGTAGCCAATTGTCTCCTGTTGGCTTAGTCCCGGTTCAGGGCAGCTGTACGTCTTTCCACTCTCGCAGTTTTGTACTGAGAGCGGAACATATTCAAAGTGGTACTTCTTCTTCTGTTTAATCTGCAGCCCGAACCTAGCAAACGTGTGACCCTGCGTTGCCTGCTTGTGCTCGACTCCGAGAGCAGTGACTTCCTTCGGGTCGGATGAGAAGATCGTATCACCGTTGGCTCCTACAAACGCGATGAATTCAGTGGAGATCACGAGCCATCCCTTGTTCCCTCCAAGCGTACGTTCCCAGTGGACAGGGATTCTGAGTGCTTCACCCAGGGATAGTACATGATCCCAGGCGCTCGGCAGGCCCTGATAGCGCCCCACCTCCATGTATGCGAAGCCGAGATTCCTCCACGCCTCGGATTTCATTGAATTGATGGACGACGCTTTCCTGTAGGCATTGACTGCATCTGTCCACCTTCTCGCTTCCCATGCTAAGTTGCCCTCGTTTAGGCACTCATCATAGCTCGTACATGCGGAGGATGAAGTCTGAGCAGAGTCGGAAAAGTCTCCACCGACTCGGGGCTTTCCATCAGTAACCCGCGTCTCAGTGCCACATAACTCGTAATGGTCAGGCGTCAGGTACGGGAGAATCGCAGGACCGTGTCTCATCAGATAATCGTGCATCTCGATTGAGCCTCCGAAGCCGGCGGAAGCGAACTTAACGTCAAAACACTGCTGCGGTTCCAGGGCATTAGACCCACCGACGAGCAAATAGACAGCTGTAAATTCTTGGCCCACAATCCATGAAAGGACGTAGAGTCCTCGTGGCAGATCGCCGTCCGGCTCCAGAATGACCATTTGATCCTGTCCATGGAGAGGCTTCGTCAGAAGATGGATTTCCAACTCGGGGATTCTCGCCGAAAACCACCCGTTCATGGGAATCGTCTTCGCGTCCTTTCCACTGCCGTAGAGTCTCCCCATCGCACCAGCGACAGGATCGAGACCTGATATCCAGTTTCTGATGTGGGGTATTTTAAAGAGCTTGGCACTTTGAATATACTCCTCCAGAGCACGTCGAAAGACCATGAATCGGGCATTCGACGACACTCCGGTTACCTCAAAACGGACCTTGCCACCCTCCTTGAGACTATAGATGTCGACCACGATTTTCTCCGGTTCAATCGTGGATCGTCCCTCGCTTAGAGCAATGAGTCCATCATCTTGAACAGCGTACGTTCCGTAATACTCCGGAATAGGGATCTGGCTTTGTGCGACATGAGGAAACACTGAAGACAAGAGGAGAAGAACCGCTCCAACGACACTTGATCTCATTCGGCACCTCCGCGAAATTGAGCCTTGGGTCTCAGCGGGCAAGCTACGTAGTGCGACTGCTGGCGACAAGGCGGAATCTGGTAATGCGAGTCATGCAAATCGATCCCGCGCAGGCAATCTACAGCACCAGGTTTCTTGGACACAAGGGCTTCTTGCTCAGGCAGCCTCCCGAGTGAAGGCTCGGCGAGTCTCGGCCGGGGCCTGATAGCAGGGCAGCTCGATCAGCCACTCGCGGTCGTACCGTGCAATGAACGCACCAATCAGCTGCCGCGCCTCCGCCAACATCTCGAAGTCGTGGAGGCCGACGGCCACGCACAATCTTGAGGATGTTACGCCGTCGTTTCCTCGATCACCTCGGCGCCTTGGATTTCGGGTTCGTCGGTCGGGGCCGATTGCGGTCGCTCCGGTGACGGATTGGGGCGCGCCTTCTTGTTGAAGACGAAGTCGGTGCCGTCGTAGTCGACCTCGACCGTGTCGCCCTTCTCGAAGCCGCCGGTGAGAATTGCCTGCGCCAGGCGTTGCGCGATCTGGCGCTGGATGAGACGTCGCAGCGGACGGGCGCCATAGACCGCATCGTAGCCGCGTTCGGCGAGGGCGTCCTTGGCCCTCTCGGTCAGGGTCGCGTCGATCTGCTGCTCGGCGAGACGTTCGGCGAGCTTCGCGAATTGCAGCTCGGCGATCTTGCGGATCGAGTCAGCTCCGAGCGGTTCAAAAACGATGATCTCGTCGATGCGGTTCAGGAACTCGGGACGTGTCGCGCGACGGAGCGCTTCAAGCGCGCCCTCACGAATCGCCCGGCGGCGGTCGCCATCGGCGGTCAGCGTCGCCGCCTGCGCGATTGCGTCCGCGCCGAGATTCGAGGTCATGATCAGGATCGTATTCTCGAATGAGACGGTGCGTCCCTTGTTGTCGGTGAGACGGCCGTCGTCGAGGATTTGCAGCAGGATGTTGAAGACCTCGGGATGCGCCTTCTCCAGTTCGTCGAAGAGGACGACCGAGTACGGGCGGCGACGGACCGCTTCGGTCAACTGGCCACCTTCGTCGTAGCCGACATATCCCGGGGGCGCGCCTACCAGACGCGACACCGAGTGCTTCTCGCTGTACTCCGACATGTCGATACGGACGATCGCATCCTCGGAACCGAACAGGGTCGCGGCCAGGGTGCGGGCCAGCTCGGTCTTACCGACACCAGTCGGGCCGAGGAAGATGAACGAGCCGCGCGGATGATGCGCTTCGGTCAAACCGGCGCGTGAGGCACGTACCACACCGGCAACGGCACTGACCGCTTCATCCTGTCCGACCACTCTTTCGGCGAGTTCATCCTCGAGATGAATCAGGCGTTCGGTTTCGCCCTCAGTGAGGCGTTCGACCGGAATCCCGGTCCAGCGGGCGACGATCCCGGCGATGTCGTCGGGGTCGACCTCCTCTTTGAGCAGCCGGTGACTGTTCTGGACCTCGTTCAGCTTGACCGTTTCGATCTTGATCAACCGTTCCAGATCGGGAAGATCCTGGAAACGGATCCGCGCGGCGGTCTCATAGTTGCCCTCGCGCGTCGCGTGCTCGATATCGAGCTTGCACGACTCAATCTTCTCTGCCGTCTCGCGGATTTTCTGGACCGCGGCCTTTTCGGATTGCCACTGCGCTTCGAGCGTCGCGCGTTGGCCTGAGAGTTTTTCGATCGACTCTTCAATCGGGCGCAGCCTCTCCCCTGCGTCTTTTTCGTGACGCACCGCTTCGCGTTCGATTTCGAGTTGCGCGATCTGGTGGTCGAGACGGTCGAGTTCGGTCGGGCGCGAGTCGATCTGGATCCGCAGATCGGCGGCGGCCTCGTCGATCAGGTCGATCGCTTTGTCGGGGAGCTGGCGGTCGGCGATGTAACGCTCGGAGAGGGTCGCCGCCGCAACCAGCGCAGCGTCCTGGATGCGGACACCATGATGCAGTTCGTAGCGTTCCTTCAGACCGCGCAGGATCGAGATCGACTGGGCGACCGTCGGTTCGTGCACCATGATCGGCTGGAAACGCCGTTCGAGGGCGGCATCCTTCTCGATGTACTTGCGGTATTCGACCAATGTGGTCGCGCCGATACAACGCAGCTTGCCGCGCGCGAGGGCAGGCTTGAGCAGGTTGGAAGCGTCGACCGCACCTTCGGCGGCACCGGCGCCGACGACGGTGTGCAACTCGTCGATAAAGAGAATCACATTGCCGGCGGCTTCCTCGACTTCGGCGAGGACACCCTTCAGCCGTTCCTCGAACTCGCCGCGGAATTTGGCGCCGGCGACCATCGCGCCGAGATCGAGCGCGACGACCCGACGATTCTTCAGCGATTCGGGGACATTCCCGGAAGCGATCTTGATCGCCATCCCTTCGGCGACCGCGGTCTTACCGACACCGGGTTCACCGATCAGGACCGGGTTGTTCTTGGTGCGGCGGGAGAGGACTTTCATCACGCGGCGGATTTCCTCGTCGCGGCCGATCACCGGATCGAGTTCACCGGCGTGGGCAGCGGCGGTGAGGTCGCGTCCGAAACGGTCGAGCGCCATCACACGGTTCTCGGCACCTTCGTCACCGGCGCCTTTCTGTGCGAGGAGCTTGTCGACCGCATCTTTCAGACGTTTCGGGTCGGTGTCGTTCTCCGAGAGAATCGCTCGAACATTCTTGTCGGCTTTGTCGAGCAGCGCCCAAAAAAGATGCGCGGCGGTGACATATGAATGCCCCAGGCTCTGCGCGCGATTCTGGGCGGCGTTGAAGATTGCCGCGAGATCGGCCGACGGCGCCGGCTGGCCGCCACCCTGTACAGTCGGGAGACGGTTGAGCGCGTTCGAGACGCTACGCCCGACGCGGTCGGGGTCGATCCCCTCTTTCTGCAATACCGCCTTGACCAATCCCTCGGCGCGCAGGAGGGCGCCGAAGAGGTGGACCGGGGTCAGTTCGGGGTGACCGGCGGTCTGGGCGTTTTCGAGGACCGTCTGGAGGACGGCCTTCGCGTTTTCAGTCCATTTGTCGAGTGACATGTATGATCACGTCCTTTCTATTCCTTCTATGATTCAGCCCGGGGGTGGGTCCCTGTCAAGCGAGGTTTGTTCCCCCCTCCGGGACTTTGATTCTTGTGTGCCCCGTAACCCAGGGCTTCCCGCTTCGCGAGGATCTGCGATACGCTGTGGGCTAATGTCCCAGTTTCACGGGCCATTTCGTGCCCGCTACATTGACAGGGCCGGTTCCGTCGGTCACTGGACCCCCGCCTTCGCGGGGTGACGATTGTCGTGCCGGAGTGATGTAGGGTTCAGCCGGCCGCGGCTCAGTCCGAGGACTTCGGTTTCGGATCGGACTTGGTGTCGGACTTGGGCTTGGTGTCGGCCGTGGGACGGTCGTTGCGGGCGTCCTTCTTGTATGACGCGGAGCGGTGGTCGGTGATGTAGAAACCCGAACCCTTGAACAGGAGTCCCGCCCCCGCGGAGATCAGCCGTTCGACGTCTTCCTTGCCACAGCGCGGGCAGACTTTGACCGGGTCTTCGGTCATCGACTGGAACGCCTCGAAGCGATGATCGCAGGCGCGGCATTTGTACTCGTAGGTCGGCATGGTTGTCGAAGATCCCGGTGGCGCGTGCGGGCGCGGAATCGCGCCAATCTCTCAATATGTTATCGTCCGCCCATGAGGGCAAACGTAATTCCTGTCGTGCGGTTCCCATTGACACGTGACACCATCCCCAGAAAACGGCCCCGCGGTGCGTTACCACGGGGCCGTCGGATTCAAAGGCAAGGTCGCGCGTCCCGCCTCAGGCGGGAAGCCTTAGCCGACTTTGACGTCGATCTGCTTGGGCTTGGCCGCCTCGGTCTTCGGAATCGTCACGGTGAGCACACCGTTGGTGTAGTCGGCGGCGATCTTCGCACCGTCGGCCCAGGTCGGCAGCGTGAACGAGCGGGCGAATGCACCCATGAAGCGCTCGCTGCGGGTCACGGACTTGTCTTTCTCCTCGCGCTGCTCGCTGCGGCTGCCCTCGATCGAGAGCACACCCTCGTTGACCGTCACCTTGATGTTGTCCTTCTCCATGCCCGGCATGTCGGCCTTCAGGAGAACCCGGTCGTCCTCTTCGACGACGTCAACGGTCGGGCGGACAGTCATGGTCGGGGTCTCCCCGTTTCCGAAAACGGCGGGGAAGATGTCATCGAATACCTTGCTGAGACCCAT